>CAYMOD010000063.1:0-8973 GCA_964391945.1 uncultured Rhodobacterales bacterium
GGTGATCCGGCGCACGCTCGGCCATCTCGGCTGCGAGAGCGAGATCGAGCCGGGGCGGCTGATTGCCGGCAATGCCGGCGTGCTGCTTTCGCGGGTTATCTACCTGAAGGAGGGAGAGGGGCGGGATTTCCTGATCGTCGATGCGGCGATGAACGACCTCCTGCGCCCCGCCCTCTATGACGCCTGGCACGATATCGTGCCGGTGCGGGAGCCGGAGGCGGGGGCGGCGCTCTCGCCGCTCGATGTGGTGGGGCCGGTCTGCGAGACCGGCGACACCTTTGCGATCGCGCGGCCGCTGCCGGCGCTCGGCGAGGGGGATCTGGTCGCCTTCCGCAGCGCCGGCGCCTACGGGGCGGCGATGGCGTCGGAGTACAATTCGCGCCCTCTCGTTCCGGAGGTGATGGTCGACGGGGATCACTATGCCGTGGTGCGGCGGCGGCCGAGCTTTGACGAAATGCTCGCCCGCGATACCATCCCGGAATGGATGACCTGACCCGGTGGCGGCCGCTCCGGCGCCCCGCCCGTGATCTTGGCCGGCAGACGGGCGCGCCCGGTGCGCCCGCGCGGCGGGTGGGCGCGCCCGATCAGCGGGTGAGCGCGCTCGGCGCGTTCCGGGGCGTCGTGTTCAGGACGCGGCTTGCCATGCTCGCCGAGCGGCTTGCACGCGTTCTCTGGGCACCGGCGGCACTTCTCGGCGGGATCTGGGCCCTGGCGGCGTTCGGGGTGGCCGACGTTCTCGACCGGGGTGCGCTTCTGGTCGTCACGGCAGGTGTCATCCTCGGGGCGGTGGTCCTCGCGCTGCTCAACGCCCGTCGCTTCCGCTGGCCGCGGCGGGAGGAGGCGCTCGCCCGGATCGATGCGGCGCTTCCCGGCCGGCCGATCGCGGCGCTCATGGATGTGCAGGCGCTGGGGCGCGACGATCCGGGCGCGGCGGCGGTCTGGGCGATGCATCGGGTCCGGATGGGCCGGCTCGCGCGGGGCGCGCGTGCGGCCTGGCCCGCGCCGGGGCTTGCGGGGCGCGATCCCTGGGCCTTGCGCCTCGCGGCGGCGACCATGGTTCTCGCGGCTCTTGTCTTCGCACCGAAGGACGGGTTCGGGCCGATCTCCGCGGCGCTCAAGCCGCCCGCGGCCACCGCCGTCGCCTCGGGCCCGTCATACGAGGCCTGGGCCCGGCCGCCGGATTATACCGGGCGGCCGGCGCTCTACCTGCCGGAGGTTCCGGGCGAGCGCGCGGTGGAATTGCCGGAAGGGACGGAGATCACCATCCGCGCCTATGGCGATACGGACGGATTCTCGCTCTCGGAATCGGTTTCAGGATCCGGACGGTCCGGGTTCACTGCGGCCGCTGCGGGGATCGCGGTTGCAGGCTTTCCGGTCGAGCGCAGCGGATCGGTGGCGATCCGCGAGGGCGACACGACGCTCGGCGCCTGGGCCTTCGTCATGATCCCCGACGAGCCGCCGACCATCGCGCTTGCCGAGCCGGTCGCGCGCGCGACCGGCGGCGCGGCGCGCATCGCCTGGGCCGCAAGCGATGATTACGGCGTGACCGGCGCCGGGGCCGAGATCCGGCTCGACCTTGCCCGCACGGACCGCCGCCACGGCCTCGCGCCGGAGCCGGCGCCGCGCGCGCCGCTGAGCGTCGAACTGCCGATGCCGATGCGCGGCGCCGGGGCGGAGGTCGAGGATGCGCTGGTCGAGGACTTTTCGAAACATCCCTGGGCCGGCCTGCCGATCCGCCTGACGCTTTCCGCAGAGGACGCGCGGGGGCAGAGAGGTGCGACGGAGGCGATCGAGGCGGTTCTGCCCGGCCGTCGCTTCTTCGATCCGCTGGCGGCGGCGCTGGTCGAGCAGCGCCGCGATCTCCTCTGGACCGCGGAGAATGCCCGGCGCGTCACCCAGGTGCTGCGCGCCGTGACCCATCGGCCGGAGGACATCTTTCCGGACGGGCGGGCTTATCTGCTGGTCCGCACCGCCATCCGGCGCCTCGCGCGGGCTCAGGAAGAGGATGCAGCCGGCGAGGAGAATGCAGTCGGGGCCGTGATCGAGGAGGCGGCCGAAACGCTCTGGCAGGCGGCGCTCCTCCTCGAGGAGGGGGGCGTGGGCGACGCGGCGGAGCGCCTCGCGAGAGCGCAGGAGCGGCTGCGGGAAGCACTCGAGGGGAATGCCTCGGACGAGGAAATCGCGGAATTGATGGAGGAATTGCGCGACGCGACGCGCGAGTACATGCAGCGCCTCGCCGAGGAGGCGATCGAGCGCGGTGCGACGGATCAGGCCGAAAACCGGAACGGCCAGGCGATGACCCCCGACCAGATCGGCGAACTCATGGACCGCATCCAGGAGCTTTCCGAGCAGGGCCGCCGCGCGGAGGCCGAGGCCCTTCTCGAGATGCTGGGGCAGATGCTGGCGAATATGGAGATGCGTCTGGCGGAGGGCGGCTCGGGCGGACAGGGCACGATGGAGGATCTTGCCGAGACCCTTCGCGATCAGCAGGGCCTCGCCGACGAGAGTTTCCAGGAACTTCAGCGCGAGTTTCGCCGCAACCGCATGGGGCAGGGCACCCGCGGGGAGAGCGACGGCGAGGGGAACTCGCCCGAGGCCCTTGCGCGCCGGCAGGAGGAAATCCGCGAGGCGCTCGATGCGCTCAGGGACGGCATGCCGGCCGCCCGCGGCGAGGCGGGCGAGCAGGCGCGCGCGGCGCTGCGCGAAGCCGAGCGGAACATGGACGAGGCGCGCGATCGCCTCGAATCAGGGGATATGGCCGGCGCGCTCGACCGCCAGTCGGACGCGATCGAGCAGCTCCGCGAGGGCATGCGCGGCATCGGCGAGGAGATGCGTCAGGCCGAGGGCGGCGAGGAAGGCAGCGGCGAGGACGGCCAGGCCTTCTCCGAAGGTCGCGCCGATCCGCTCGGCCGGCCTCTCGGTGGCAACGGCCGCCTCGATGGCGGCGGATGGACGTTGCCGGACGGGACGGCGCGGGCGCGGGCGCGTGAGCTTCTCGACGAGATCAGACGGCGGGCGGGCGACCTGAGCCGTCCCGAGGTGGAACTCGACTACCTGCGGCGGCTCCTCGACCGCTTCTGAGCGGGATCAGCCGCCCGATCCGGTTCCACGCAGGGCTGCGATCTGGCCGCTCAGGGCCTCGGCCATGGATTCCAGGAATCCGACGTAGCTGCCGAGCGCCGGTTGCAATGCCGGCACGGCGTCCGCGAGCGGGTCAGCGGCGAGGTAGAGCAGGGCAAGCAGCGCCACGATCACGAAGGCCGCAGTGAGGATCGGGCGCGCCCTGCTCCGTGCGGGAGATACCGGTTTCGCCTCTGATGCCTCTTCCGGCGGAGGTGCCGGAAGATCAAGGCGCGGCCGTCCGGAGGGCGCCGGTGCCGGTTCGGGGCGCTCTTGCCTGGTGGATGGTTCCACGGGCGCGCCGGTATCGCCGGCGCCAGCGGGTTTTCCGGCGCCGTCCGTCACGGCATCGGCAGGATCAGGGGCAGGATCGGAGGTATGCTCGGGAGCGGGTGCGGGCGAGGATTTCCCCTCGGGCGAGGCAGGTTTGTCCTCCGGCTCGGACACGGCTTCCGGTTTCGCCCTGCCCGGAGCGGGTTCC
Source organism: uncultured Rhodobacterales bacterium (assembly GCA_964391945.1). Classification (GTDB taxonomy): domain Bacteria; phylum Pseudomonadota; class Alphaproteobacteria; order Rhodobacterales; family Rhodobacteraceae; genus Amaricoccus. Next base: position 3,602 of record CAYMOD010000063.1, read on the forward strand.
ACCAGCCGCAGATGCGGGCCGGCAGCCGCCTCCGGTTGAGGGGCAGTGGCCTCGGATAGCGGCTGATCGGCAATGACACGGCCGTGGCGGCCGCCGCGGGCCTCGAGCCTCGCGAGTATCTCGTTCTCGCCGATGACCGGCGCCTGCGATCCGGCCGGCGGCCGCTCGAACCAGCGGGTATGGCAGGCGGTACACTGAACGTGGCGGCCGGTGGCGGCGATCAGGCTGTCGGCCACATCGTAACGGGCGGCGCAGCTGGGGCAGGATATGAGCATGGGGCCTCGGGGGCACGAATGACGACAACCCGACTTCTAGCCGCCGAAGCCGCAGGCTCCAAGACATGCTGTTGCGCGGGCGTGCGCCCCCGGTATAACTCGCGCCACCCGCCGAAGGAGCGCGCCTTGGTCGAGTTCGAGCACGCCGGTTTCTCCTATGGGGCAACCGAAGTCCTCCGCGATGTCACCTTTTCGGTGGACGAGGGCGCGTTCTGCGTCGTCTACGGGCGCCCCGGTGCCGGCAAGACGACGCTCCTGCGGCTCTGCCGCGGCGAGATCGCCTCGGAAGCCGGGGAGGTCCGCGTTCTTGGCCGCACGGTACGGGCGCGCGACCGAAAGGCAGTGGCAGCGCTGCGGCGACGGATCGGCTTCATCGGGCGGCACAACCGGTTTCTTGACCATCTGACGCTCGCGGAGAACCTCGCCGTGCCGCTGATCGCGGATGGTGGCCGTCCGGAGGCAAGGGGCGAGGATCTTGCGGCGCTCCTCACCTGGGTCGGTCTGGAGGGGCGCGCGACCGCGTATCCGCCCGGGCTCTCGCCGGTCGAGGCGCGCCGCGCGGCCCTCGCGCGCGCGGTGATCAACAGTCCCGAACTGATCCTCGCCGACGAGCCTGCGGGGGGCCTGGCGGGGAAGGCGGCGCTCGATCTCGTGTCGTTGATCCTCGACCTGCATGCGATGGGCACGACCGTGCTCCTCACCAGCAGCGACAGCGACGTCGTCGAGCACCTCATCGCCACCCGGCCGATGCAGGTGGGCCATCTCGAGGGCGGCCGCCTGGAGGCGGTGGCATGAGCCTGGGACAGGGTGGTCTTGCGGCCGGGCCACGGCTTCTGCCGGGGCGGCCGCCCCTCGTCCTGGGTGTTCTCGCGGCGATCCTCGTGTTCCTTGCCGTCCTTGCCCTCGCGACCGCCGTTGCCGCCGATCGTGCAGCCAGGAGCTGGGGTGTGGCGGTCGCCGACAGTGCCACCCTCTCGATCATCGCCGAAGAGGCCGAGCTCGAGGCGCAGGCGCGCACCGCGCTCGCCATCCTCAGCGACACGCCGGGCGTGCGCAAGGTGCGGGTGATGGAGCCCGCGGAGCAGCGCGCGCTGCTCGCGCCCTTTCTCGGCACCGGTATCGCATTCGATGCCGCCACCCTGCCGCTGATGATCACGGTCGAGACCGACCGCCGCATGCTCGATGCGGTCATGCTCGATTCGCGCCTTGCGGCGGAGGCGCCGGGCGCAGTCTTCGATGACCACAGCGCCTGGCGGCTGCCGCTCGCTGCCGCCGCTGCGCGCCAGCGTGATCTCGCCATCGCGGCGGCGGCGCTGCTCGTCATTGCCATCGCGGCGGCGGCGGTGCTTGCGGTGCGGGTTGTTGCGGCGGCGGCCGGTGGCGCGCTCCGGACGTTGAGGGAGATCGGCATGCCCGATGCCGGCCTCCGGCATCTCCTGCTCGCGCGGGTCGGCGGCATGCTCGTCGGTGGCGCAGCGCTCGGGGCGGTTGCGGGCGTGGTTGTTGCCGGGAGCCTCGATCCGGATCGCACCGCGACAGGGTTCGGGATCGGCTTCTCCGGCTGGAGCTGGACGCTGCCGCCCCTCGTCGCAGGCCTGGCGGTACTCGTCGCGCTTGCCGCGGGCTGGCTGGTGGCGGGTCGTGCGCTCAGGGCCTGGCCATGAAGACCGGGCGCCCGATCTACATCCGTTCCGTCCTGTTCGACGTTCTCCTCTACACGCTTCTGGTGGTCATGGGCATTCTGCTCCTGCCCTGCACGCTGTCGCGGAAATGGACCTACCGCGCGATCAGGGCCTATTGCGCGACGGTGCTCTGGCTTCTCCGCGCGCTCTGCGGCATCCGCACGGAGGTGCGGGGGAGGGTGCCGGAAGACGAGGTGCTGATCTGTGCCAAGCACCACTCGTTTCTCGACATACTCATCCTCTCGAATGTCTTGCCGCAGGCGAAGTTCGTCATGAAGCGCGAATTGCGCTACGTCCCGATCCTCGGTCAGTATGCGCTTCGCATGGGATCGACGCCGGTCGCGCGTGGTCGGCGCGGGCACGCGATGAAGGAGATGGTGGCCCATGCCGAGGGTCGGGAGCGCACCGGGGGCCAGCTCGTGATCTACCCGCAGGGGACGCGCGTGGCGCCGGGAGCCCGGCTTCCCTACAAGATCGGTGCCGGGGTCCTCTATGAGCGGCTCGGGCTCACCTGCGTGCCGGTTGCAACCAATGCGGGAGTGTTCTGGGGGCGGCGGCGATGGTGGCGGCGGTCCGGGACCGCGGTGGTCGAGTTCCTCGATCCGATCCCGCCGGGACTGCCGATGAAGGACTTCATGGGCAGGATCGAGGCCGTGGTGGAGGAGGCTTCGGACATGTTGATGCGCGAGGCGGGGTTTGATCCGGGGGGCGCGGGCTGAGCGCCCCGGGCACGGATTTCCGAAAGCAGAGACAGGGTTTGCGCGATGCACATGCCGTACCCGGGCGATGCACGATGCATATGCATGGCGATCTGGCCGGGCCCCGGCCCGCTCCGGGTGGGGAGCGGGGCAGCCTGAGGGCGCCAGCGCGCGGCTTTTGCATCTGGATGGCGTTGACCTCGCCCCACGGGACCGATAAGCCAGACAGGCATGACGGTCACGGCGGATTTCGGCCGGGCCGGACGCTCCGGGGGAAGGAGGCCGCTCTTGGACGATCTTCTGCGAGAATACCTCCCGATTCTGATCTTCTTCGCGTTGGCGATCGTGATCGGGCTTGCGCTCATGCTGTCGGCGGTGGTCATTGCCGTCCGCAATCCGGACCCCGAGAAGGTCTCGGCCTACGAATGCGGGTTCAACGCCTTTGACGACGCGCGGATGAAGTTCGACGTGCGGTTCTACCTCGTCGCGATTCTCTTCATCATCTTCGATCTCGAAGTGGCCTTTCTCTTCCCGTGGGCCATCAGCTTCTCGGGGCAGGGCGATCTCGGCTTCTGGTCGATGATCGTGTTCCTTGCCGTGCTGACGGTCGGCTTCACGTACGAATGGCGCAAGGGGGCATTGGATTGGGAATGAACGAGATGCGTTCTCCCGCGCTCGCCACGGCCGCCGGGCCGGACCCGGAGCATGAGACGCGGGCGCTGTCGGCCGACCTGGCGGACAAGGGATTCCTTCTGACCTCGAGCGAATCGCTGATCAACTGGGCGCGCACCGGGTCGCTGCACTGGATGACATTCGGGCTTGCCTGCTGCGCGATCGAGATGATGCACACGTCGATGCCGCGCTACGACGCCGAGCGGTTCGGGGTGGCGCCGCGCGCAAGCCCCCGGCAATCCGACGTGATGATCGTGGCGGGCACCCTCTGCAACAAGATGGCGCCAGCGCTCAGGAAGGTCTACGATCAGATGCCGGAGCCGCGCTACGTGATCTCGATGGGATCGTGCGCGAACGGTGGCGGCTATTATCATTTCAGCTACAGCGTGGTGCGCGGCTGCGACCGGATCGTGCCGGTGGACATCTACGTACCCGGCTGCCCGCCGACGGCGGAGGCGCTGCTCTATGGCATCCTCCAGCTTCAACGGAAGATTCGGCGCACCGGCACGCTGACGCGATAAGGCGACGGGACAGGCATGGGTGAAGCAGTCGATACCGGGATCGAGGATCTTCGGGAACTGATCTCGGGCCGGAAGGGCGAGGACATGCTCTCGGCGGAGGTGGCGCGCGACGAACTTGTCGTGACGATTCCCGCACAGGCGGCAGCGGATTTCGCGCTGTACCTGAAGCAGGACCCGAACTGCCGGTTCACGACGCTGATCGACATCACGGCGGTCGATTATCCGGAGCGCGAGCAGCGTTTCGAGATCGTCTACCATTTTCTGTCGATGCCGCTCAACCAGCGCATCCGGGTGAAGGCGCCGGTGCGGGAAGGGGAGATGGTGCCGAGCATCGTCGACAGCCATCCGAGCGCGGACTGGTACGAGCGCGAGGTGTTCGACATGTACGGCGTGATGTTCTCCGGCCATCCGGATCTGCGGCGCATCCTCACCGATTACGGGTTCCGCGGCCATCCGCTGCGCAAGGACTTCCCCACCCCCGGCTATGTGGAACTGCGCTATGACGAGGCGCAGAAACGGGTGGTCTACGAGCCGGTGAAGCTCAGCCAGGAATACCGCCAGTTCGACTTCATGTCGCCGTGGGAGGGTGTGGAATACATGATCCCGGGGGACGAGAAGGCCACGAAGTGATGCAAGGCGAGACGGGCGCACCGCCCGCAGATGCCGGAACGGCGATGTCGGGACACCTGTTCCTGTGGGTCCTCGCCAATGCGGTCCTCTGGATCGTGCCGCTCTGGTTTCTGTTGCCGCGGGCGGGGATGAACCGCTATCTCGCGCTGATCGGAGCGATCCCCTTCGGGGGAACGATCCTGCTCTGGGTCCTGGCGCTGAGGCGCTGGCCGGGCGAAGGGACGAGGGCCTGAGGTCATGGAAGACAAAGCCGAGATCGATCCGCTGACGGGCGAGCACCGGATCCGCAACTTCAACATCAATTTCGGGCCGCAACATCCTGCGGCACATGGGGTTCTCCGCCTCGTGCTCGAACTCGACGGCGAGATCGTCGAGCGGGTCGATCCGCATATCGGGCTCCTGCACCGGGGCACCGAGAAGCTGATGGAGAGCCGGACCTATCTCCAGAACCTGCCGTATTTCGACCGTCTCGATTACGTGGGGACGATGAACCAGGAGCATGCCTGGTGCCTCGCGATCGAGAAGCTGACCGGAACGGTGATTCCGCGCCGCGCGTCGCTGATCCGGGTGCTTTATTGCGAGATCGGGCGCCTTCTCAACCACCTCCTGAACGTGACCACGCAGGCGATGGACGTCGGCGCGCTCACCCCGCCGCTCTGGGGATTCGAGAAGCGCGAGGATCTGATGATCTTCTACGAGCGGGCAAGCGGCGCGCGCCTGCATGCGGCGTATTTCCGGCCCGGCGGCGTGCACCAGGATCTTCCGCAGGACCTGCTCGACGACATCATGGCATGGTGCCGGACGTTTCCGGCGACGCTCGACGATATCGAGGAGCTCCTGACCGAGAACCGCATCTTCAAGCAGCGCAACGTCGATATCGGCGTGGTGACGGCG
>CAYMOD010000064.1:0-8872 GCA_964391945.1 uncultured Rhodobacterales bacterium
AAGCGCATGGTCCGCAGAAGCGCTCACTACAGGGACTTTTGAGGCAGAGTCTAAGGGCGATAGACGGCCCCGGCGCGGCCGAGGGGCACGTGCCGGTTCACGTCCTTGTAGAGGAGATAGCGGAACCGCCCCGGCCCGCCCGCGTAGCAGGCCTGCGGGCAGAAGGCCCGGAGCCACATGAAGTCGCCGGCCTCGACCTCCACCCAGTCCTGGTTGAGCCGGTAGACGGCCTTGCCCTCGAGCACGTAGAGCCCGTGTTCCATCACATGCGTCTCCGCAAACGGGATCACGGCGCCGGGCTCGAAGGTGACGATGGTGACGTGCATGTCGTGGCGCAGGTCGGCGGGGTCGACGAAGCGGGTGGTTGACCAACGGCCCTCGGTGCCCGGCATCGGCGTTGGTGCCACGTTACGCTCGTTGACAATGATCGGATCGGGGCGGGGGAGTCCATCGACCGGCTCGTAGAGCTTGCGGATCCAGTGGAACCGCGCGGCCTCGCTGCCATGGTTCCACGCGGTCCAGCTCACACCCGCCGGCAGATAGGCATAGCCCCCCGGCTCCATCGCATGCTCGCGACTCTCGATCGTCAGCGCGAGCGTCCCCTCGACCACGAAGATCACGCCCTCGGCGCCCGGATCGGCTTCCGGCCGGTCGCTGCCGCCGCCGGGCGCCACCTCCATGATGTATTGCGAGAAGGTCTCCGCGAAGCCCGAGAGCGGCCGCGCCAGCACCCAGAGCCGGGTTTCCTCCCAGAGCGGCAGGTAGCTCGTCACGATGTCGCGCATCGTGTCCTTCGGGATCACCGCATAGGCGTCGGTGAAGACCGCGCGCCCGGTCAGCAGTTCACTCTGCCCCGGATGCCCACCCTTCGGGGCGTAGTAGAAGCGGTCTGTCATCGTCGTCTCCCCAAATGGCGCGACTGAAGAATGAACCCGCTCCGCCTCGTGGCCAAGATGCGAGATCGCGGAGGACCTTGAGGCAAATCCGAAAGATACACCTCGCGCGCCGGGCGTATGACGGCCGGGTCCACCTGCCAGGCGCATCGATCTTGATAGCCGGAGAACGTGAGAAAACAACGCGTTCTTCCAGCATCAACCATGAAATCAGCCGAAGCCGGTCACGGCGCCACCACCTGCAGGCGAAGGCGCGGGTCTGGTAGTCCGCGCGGCGCGGACTATACCGGACCTCATTCGATATCGAAGCGGAGCCCGTTCAATGTCCGAGATCCGCTCGCCCGCGGTCAGAGCGGCCATGCCGCGTTTTCCCGAGTTCGTCATGATGATGGCGGCACTGATGGCGCTCACCGCGCTCTCGATCGACATCATGCTGCCGGCGCTGCCGCTGATCCGGGACGACATGGGGCTCGCGGACCCGAACCAGCAGCAACTCGTCGTCACCCTCTACATGTTCGGCTTCGCGGTCGGGCAGATCGTCCATGGCCCGATCTCCGACACGTTCGGGCGCAAGCCGGTGCTCCTCATCGGCCTTGCGGTCTACGCCGCCGCCTCTCTCGCCTGCATGCTCGCCGCTCATTTCGATACGCTGCTTGCCGCCCGCTTCGCGCAGGGGATCGCCTGTGCCGCGCCCCGGGTTGTCGCTATCGCCGTGGTGCGCGACATCTACGGCGGTCGGCGCATGGCCGAGGTGATGTCCTTCGTCATGATGATCTTCATCATCGCGCCGGTGCTGGCGCCGACGCTCGGCGGCGGGCTGCTCCTCATCGGCACCTGGCATGTGATCTTTGCTTTCCTGACGCTCTACAGCGTCGGCGTGCTCGCCTGGATGGCCCTGCGCCTGCCGGACACCCATCCCGCCGGTGCGCGCGAGCCCATCTCTCCCGCCTGGGTGATCAGTGCCTTCCGCGAGGCCGCGACCACGCGGCAGACCCTCGGCTACACGCTCGCGACCGGCATCGTCTTCGGCTCGATGATGGGCTACATCAACTCCGCCCAGCAGATCTTCACCGAGGTCTACGACACCGGCCGGCTCTTCCCGCTTGCCTTCGCCTGCGCCGCTGCCGCTATCTCGGTCGCCTCCGTCGTCAACGCCCGCATCGTCGGCCGGCTCGGGATGCGGCGTGTCTCGCACTGGGCGATCTCCGGATTCGTCGCCTTCGGCCTGCTCCATCTCGGCATGGACGCGGCCCTGGGCCCCCCGCCGCTCGTGTTCTTCCTCCTTCTGCTCGCGCTCACGTTCTTCTGCTTCGGCCTCATCATGCCGAATTTCAACGCGCTCGCGATGGAGCCGATGGGCCGGATCGCCGGCACCGCATCCTCCTTCGTGGGCGCGCTGACAACGGGTATCGCTGCCCTCCTTGGCTGGTATATCGGCCAGCAATATGCCGGCAATCTCGTGCCGCTTCTGCTCGGCTTCGTCCTGCTCGGCGCATTCGCGTTCGCGGTCGTACTCGTCACCGAACGCGGCCGGCTCGGCCTTTCCTAGCATCAGATGTGAGGCAGGGCGGATGTCGACGCCTCACGATAATCCTGACTTAAATAGTCTGAAATTGATTCTCTCCTGCCTGCCAGTGCATTAACATGCGTCGAACATGCAGGTATGGAGGCGTGCGATGCGACTCGAACCGACCGACGGGGGCATGACGATCGACGCGGCTGATCTCGCCCGGCTGCTCGATCTTCCGGCGGAGGACGTACGGCGGATGATGAACGATGGTTTCATCACCACCCGTTTTGAACGCGGCGAGGGTGAGGATGCCGGCCGCTACCGCCTGACCTTCTTCGAAGGCGATCGTCGCATCCGCCTGATCGTCGACGGCTCCGGCGAGGTGCTCCAGACCAGCCGTTCCGGAACCGCGCTGTCATCGAGCTGAACGGATCGTCGCCTGCCATCGTGTCGAGCGGAACCCGCCCACAGGCGCGGTTGTCCAGAGTGTTTTCCGATCCGATTGCATCGGACCGGGCGCTCTGTCTCGCTGATCGGTCGCGATTCCAGGCCAGCAGGTAGGGCACCTGCTTCGAAATCGCTCTGGCAGGCTGCTGAAAAAGTCTCTGGGTACCTGATCTGATTCAGCTTTGAACTTGTTTCGATCCGGATACGTTCCGTAGACAGAGCAGGTTTCAACAGCCTGCTAGACCGGAACTGCCTTTGCCGCGAGCCAGTTTTCGAGGGCGGGCCGGACGCTGGCCTCGCCGGAGGCGTAGGAGCGGTCGATGAGTGCGCGGATCTCGCCGAGGTCGACCGCGCGAAGCGCTGCCTTCACCGGGCCGATCGAGGCCGCGCGCATGGAGAGCGAGCGCAGGCCGATCGCGGCGAGGGCTACCGCCTCGACCGGTCGCCCGGCATCCTCGCCGCAGAAGGAGAGAGGGGTGGCGTGATCCGCCGCCCGCTTCACGAGATGTCCGATGAAGCCGAGGAAGCATGGCGAGAGCATATCGTAGCGGCGGCGCACCCGCTCGTTCTCGCGGTCGGCGGCAAAGAAGAACTGCTTGAGATCGTTGCCGCCGATCGAGAGGAAATCCACCGCGGCGAAGAACCGGTCGGGTGCGAACCCGAGGCTCGGCGTCTCGAGCATGGCGCCGATCTCGATCTTCGGCGGCACGGTGCGGCCGAGTGCCTGCTCGCGCGCGAGCACCTGGAGCACCAGGTCGCGGGCGCGGTTGAACTCGTCGGGTTCGGCGACGAAGGGAAACATGATGCTGAGCAGCCGCCCCTGCGCGCCGCGGATCAGCGCCTGCACCTGCATCCGCAGGATGCCCGGCCGGTCGAGCCCGACGCGGATCGCCCGCCAGCCGAGGGCGGGATTGGGCTCGTTCTCGCGCTTCATGTAGGGCAGGACCTTGTCCGACCCGATGTCGAGGGTACGGAACACCACCGGCCTGTCGCCGGCCGATTCGAAGATACGGGTGTAGAGGGCGGCAAGGTCGGTGCGCCGCGGCACGGTCGCGCGGATCAGGAACTGGAGCTCCGTCCGGAAGAGGCCGACCCCATGCGCCCCGCATTTCGGCAAGCTGGGCAGGTCCGCCATCAGACCCGCGTTCATCATCAGCTTGAGGGTGACGCCGTCCAGCGTCGTCGCCGGCTGGTCCCTGAGCGCGGCGTAGGCCTGCTGCGCCTCGGCCCGCATGTCGATCTTCTCGCGGAAGGCCGAGGCGACCGTTTCCTCCGGCCGGAGGTGGACGATCCCGGTCTCGCCGTCGATGAGGATCAGATCGCCGTTCCTCGCCTCTCGCGTGACACGCGCGGCATGGATGACGAGCGGGATCGCGAGGGCACGCGCCACCACTGCGGCGTGGCTGCCGACCGAGCCCTCCTCGAGCACGACGCCCTTCAGCCGCCGCCCGTAGTCGAGGAGTTCGCCCGGTCCGATGTTGCGCGCGACGAGGATCGCGTCTTCCGGTATCTCGCGTCCGTTCGTCTGGTCGGTGCCGGAGAGGAGCCGCAGCAGCCGGTTCGACAGGTCGTCGAGGTCGTGCAGCCGCTCGCGCATGTAGGGGTCGGGCGTGCGGGACATCCGTGCCCGCGTTGCGGTAAGCTCCTTCTCGACCGCGACCTCCGCCGTCAGGCCGCTGTTGATCGAAGCTTCGAGCCGCCGCACCCAGCCCTTGTCGCGGGCGAACATCCGGTAGGCCTGGAGAACATCGTGATGCTCGCCCTTGGTCCGGAGATAGTCAGCGCCGAGCATCTCGTCGACTTCCGCGCGCAGCCGGTCGATCGCGGCGCGCAGCCGGACGCATTCGTGCAGCGGATCGTCGGTGATCGGCTGGCTGACGATCACCTGCGGCTCATGCAGCAGCACGCGGCCCTCGGCGACGCCTTCCTGGCCGGAGAGGCCCCGCACGAAAAAGGGGCGCTTGTGCTGCTCCCCGATCTCCATCGCGCCGGGGCCGATGAAGGCGCCGAGCTCGGTCATCTCCGCGAGTACCATCGCCACCACTTCGAGGGCGTAGATCGTGTCCTCGCTGTAGTCGCGCTTGTCGCGGCTCTGGACGACGAGGACGCCGAGCACCTCGCCGAGGCGCTGGATCGGGACGCCGAGGAAGGCCGAATAGATCTCTTCGCCAGTTTCCGGCATGTAGCGGAAACCCGGCGTGCGCTGTGCATCGCGCGTCGAAAGCGGCGTTGCCGTGTCCGCGATGCGCCCGACGAGGCCCTGGCCGAATTTCAGCCGGGTGAGATGTACGGACTCGGGCTTGAGCCCTTGGGAGGCGCAGAGTTCCAGCACGTTCTCATCGCGGCGGAGATAGACCGAGCATACCTCGGACGCGAGGCTTTCGGCAATGAGGCGCACGATGCGGTTGAGTCGCTCCTGACCTTCCCCGGCCTCCGCGAGGGTCTCGCGAAGGCGGGTGAGCAGGATGCGGCTGTCGACCGCGTCAGAATACGACATCGACCATCCTTCGCCTCAGCTGGCCTTGTCCAGCTCGAAGGTATCATGCAGCGCCTGAACCGCGAGTTCCAGATATTTGCGGTCCATGAGCACGGAGACCTTGATCTCCGAGGTGGTGATGACCTTGATGTTGATGTTCTCGGCGGCGAGCGCCTGGAACATCTGATGCGCGACGCCGGCATGGCTGCGCATGCCGATACCGACGATCGAGACCTTGGCCACGTCCTCGTTGACGAGCAGTTCCTCGAAAGCGGTCTCGCCGTTCCGGCGCGCCGCCTCGAGCGCTTCGGTCGCGCGGGTGAGATCGACGTTCGGCACGGTGAAGGTCATGTCGGTGCGGCCGCCAGCGGAGATGTTCTGGACGATCATGTCGACGTTGATGCCGCACGAGGCGAGCGGTCCGAACAGCGCCGCCGCCATGCCGGGACGGTCCGCGACGCCTGCGACGGTGATCTGGGCCTCGTCCCGCGTATAGGCGATGCCGCTCACGACCCTGTCTTCCACGATTTCCTCCTCGGCGCAGACCAGCGTGCCGTCGCCGTCCCCGAAGGACGTCCGGACCTGGACACGGACCTTGTAGCGCATGGCGAGCTCGACCGAACGGGTCTGCAGGACCTTCGCCCCGAGCGAGGCGAGTTCGAGCATCTCCTCGTAGGAGATGCGGCCGAGCTTGCGCGCCTTGCGGGTGATGCGCGGATCAGTCGTGTAGACGCCGTCCACGTCGGTGTAGATGTCGCAGCGTTCGGCGCCGAGGGCGGCGGCGAAGGCAACCGCCGTCGTGTCGGAGCCGCCGCGGCCGAGCGTGGTGATGCGTTCCTCCGGACTGATCCCCTGGAACCCGGCGATGACCGCATGCATCCCTTCGGCAAATTTCGCCTCCAGCCGCTCGGTGTCGATCCGCTCGATCCGGGCGGCGCCGTGCGCGGAGGTGGTGAACACCGGCACCTGCCAGCCCTGCCACGAGCGTGCGGGCACGCCCATCTCCTGGAGCGTCAGCGCCATCAGCCCGGCAGTGACGTTCTCGCCCGAGCCGACGACCGCGTCGTATTCCCGCGCATCGTAGAGGCGGGAGGTGTCCCGCACCCAGCCGACGAGTTCGTTGGTCTTGCCCGCCATCGCGGAGACGACCACCGCCACCTCGTTTCCGGCATCGACCTCGCGTTTGACATGCGCGGCAGAGCTCCGGATTCGGGGGAGGTCCGCGACGGATGTGCCGCCGAACTTCATGACGAGACGGGACATGAGCAAACCGGATTTCCTACGGTAGACGCTCTCTTACAAGGCGGAGCAGGGAGACCGCAAGCGGGCATGCGCCGCAGGGGAGACGGCATGCCGGATCAGCGCGCCCGGTCCCGGACGCACCCAAGGCCCCGATAGTTGCGGGGCCCCGGGCCGGGCACTGCGACTATTCCTCGAAGGTCGCGAGATAGGCGATCACGTTCTCGAGGTCGTCCTCATTGCGGACCCCGGCGTAGATCATCATCGTCCCCGGCACGTAGCCCTGCGGATCGGCGAGAAAGCCGCGCAATTCGTCCGGCGTCCAGCTCCGGCCTTCCTCGCCGAGCGCCTCCAGCGATGCCGAGTAGTTGAACCCCTCCACCGAGGCGATCGGCCGCCCGACGACGCCGGTGAGATAAGGCCCGACCATGTTCTGCGCGCCCTCGCCGATACGGTGGCAGGCCTGACACTGGCGGAAGGTTCGCTCGCCCGCCTCAGGATCGCCCGCAAGCGCGAGTTCCTCGCCGCCGGCATCCCCGTCCGCGGCTTCGGCGGTTTCCATCTCCTCGGCCGGAGCCTCCTCCGCGGGCGCTGCCGCCACTTCCTCGGCCGGGGCCTCCTCGGCGGGGGCTTCCTCCTCGGGCACCACCGCAGCTTCCTCGGCCGGGGTCTCCTCGGTGGAGGCTTCCTCCGTGGGCGCCACCGCAGCTTCTTCGGTCGGGGCCTCCTCCTCGGGTGCAGCGGCTGCTTCCTCGGCCGCTTCCTCCTCGGGTGCCGCCGCGGTCTCTGTCGGTGCCGCGGTCTCTGTCTCGGCGGGGGCTTCGGCGGTCTCGGCCGGGGCTTCCTCATCCGGGGCTTCGGCCGTCACTTCCTCCTCCGGCGCCGTGACGCTGGCAACAATGGCATCGCTCGGCCGGCCGGAGAAGAGGAGCCCGATCAGCAGGAGCCCCCCCAGCACCGCGCCGACCACCAAGAGGACATTCCGTGTTTCCCTGTTCATCCGTCCCTCCACCTGCTGCGGCTTCGTGCCGCGCATGACCCTGATTTGCGGAACGCGGCGCCGAAGCTGAGCGTTCTGTATCCGGAACGGCAGGTAGCATAGCTGACACGGCACCACAAAGCCCAGCCGTCAAGAAACGGGCAGGTTTTACCCAAGGTTCGAGATCAACAGATTTGAGTGCAATGGCTTAAGGGAGGTGTCACGCGTGGGCCTCGTGTCATCCGCCCTTTCGCGCTGCCTTCTCCTCGACGCCGGAGCGCCCCTCGCGCCGGGCGAGTTCGGCCACCACATCCGCCCAGGCCACGCCCCGTGCCGCGAGCATGACGAGGAGATGGTAGACTGTGTCCGCCGCCTCCGCCACCAGCGCCTCGCGATCAAGTGACGCCGCGGCGACGATCGCCTCCACGGCCTCCTCGCCGAACTTCTCGGCGCATTTGCCGGGGCCGCGTGCAAGCAGCGCCGCGGTATGCGAGGTCTGGGGATCCGCGCCCCGCCGCTCGGCGATGGTGGCGGCGAGGCGGGCAAGCACGTCCGCCATCAGAGCCGCACCGGGATGCCGGCCTCGGCCATCCGCGCCTTCGCCTCCTGGATCGAGAAGGTGCCGAAGTGAAAGACCGAGGCCGCCAGCACCGCCGAGGCGTGACCCTCCGTCACCCCGGCGACAAGATGATCGATCGTGCCGACGCCGCCGCTCGCGATCACCGGGATGCCGACGGCATCGGCCACCGCGCGGGTCAGCGCGATATCGTAGCCGTCGCGGGTCCCATCCCGGTCCATCGAGGTGAGCAGGATCTCGCCCGCGCCGCGCTGCTCCATCTCCCGGGCGAATGCCACCGCGTCGATGCCAGTCGGCCGCGACCCGCCATGGGTGAAGATCTCCCAGGCACCGTCCGCGACCCGTTTCGCGTCGATCGCGACCACGATGCACTGCGCCCCGAAGCGCGAGGCCGCCTCGCCGACCACCTCCGGATCGGCGACCGCGGCGGTGTTGAAACTCGCCTTGTCGGCACCGGCGCGGAGGAGGGCGCGCACATCCTCCGCGCTCCTCACGCCGCCGCCGATCGTCAGCGGCATGAAACACTGCTCGGCCGTACGCCGCACGAGATCGAGGAGCGTGCCCCGGTTCTCCGTGCTCGCGGCGATGTCGAGAAAGCAGAGCTCGTCCGCCCCCGCGGCGTCATAGGCCCGCGCCGCCTCGACCGGATCGCCGGCATCGACGAGATCGACGAAATTCACCCCCTTGACCACGCGGCCGTCCTTGACGTCGAGGCAGGGGATGACCCGGACCTTCAGCTTCGTGCCTTCCA
>CAYMOD010000065.1:0-8790 GCA_964391945.1 uncultured Rhodobacterales bacterium
TCAGGATGGCGAAGGCGATCAGGCAGGCGCGGATCGCGGTCCTCCGCCGCGCGGCGGTATCCATCGCCTGCGTGAGCGCGATGAAGAGCGGGACGGAGCCGACGGGATCGATGGTGACGAAGAGCGCGACGGCAACCGTGATTGCCTGATCGAGCGTCATTGCGTGTCGCCTGCTGCCTCGAGCCGCTCGACCGCCTCCATCCAGAGCGCCTCGGCACGGGCGAGGCCGTCTTCGACCTCGGCGCGCTTCTTCTGCCACTTGCGGATCTCGGCGGGCGCGCGGTCGTAGAGGCCAGGATCCGCAAGTTCGCGGTCGACGGCGGCGCGCAGGCGTTCGAGCTGGGTGAGGCGGTCCTCGCATTTCACGACCGCGGCGTGGAGCGGCGCGGTATCGCGCGGGGACGGTTTCGGCTTCTTCGGCTTTTCGGGTTTCGGCTCCGGAGCAGGGCCGCCGCGTTCGCTGAGGAGGCGGCGGCGGTAGCCCTCGATATCGTCGTCGAAGACGCGGACGCATCCGTCCTTCACCAGCCAGAGCCGGTCGGCGACGAGTTCGATCAGATGGGCGTCGTGGCTGATCAGGATGACAGCGCCCGAATAGTCGAGGAGAGCCGTGACCAGGGCCTCGCGGCTCTCGATGTCGAGATGGTTGGTCGGCTCGTCGAGGATGACGAGATGCGGGGCGTCGAGTGTGGCGAGGAGAAGCGAGAGCCGGGCCTTCTGACCGCCCGAGAGGCGGCCGACCGCGGTCGTCGCGATTTCGGCGCCGATCCCGCCCGCGGCGAGCCGGGCACGAAGCTTCGCGGGTGCTTCCGCGGGACGGAGGCGCTGCAGATGCGCGAGCGGCGTCGCGTCGAGGTCGAGCTCGTCCACCTGGTGCTGGGCGAAATAGCCGATGCGCAGCTTCGGCGCGGCGATGACCCGGCCCGCCATCGGCTGGAGCCGGACGGAGATCAGCTTGGCGAGGGTGGACTTGCCCTGGCCGTTCTGGCCGAGGAGGGCAATGCGGTCGTCCTGGTCGATGCGGAGGTCAAGATCCTTGAGCACCGTATTGCCGTCGTAGCCGGCGGCGGCGCCTTCGAGCCGGAGGATCGGCGGCGAGAGGGGCTCGGGATCGGGGAAGTTGAAACTCGCGACCTCGGCATCGCGCTCGACGACGATCGGTTTCAGCTTCGCGAGTGCCTTGAGGCGGGACTGGGCCTGGCGGGCCTTGGTCGCCTTGGCGCGGAAGCGGTCGACAAAGGCCTGCATGTGGGCGCGTTGCGCGTCCTGCTTGCGCGCTTCGGCTTCCGCCACGGCGATGCGGGCGCGGCGGGTCTCGTCGAAACTGTCGTAGTCGCCCTGGTAATAGGTGAGCTTGCGCTCGTTCAGGTGGAGGATGCCGGTGACCGCGCGGTTGAGGAGCTGGCGGTCGTGGGAGATGACCAGCACCGTATGCGGATAGCGGGCGAGGAAATTCTCGAGCCAGAGCGTGCCTTCGAGGTCGAGGTAGTTGGTGGGCTCGTCCAGCAGCAGGATGTCGGGTTCCGAGAAGAGGACGGCGGCGAGCGCGACGCGCATCCGCCAGCCGCCCGAATAGGCGGAACAGGGGCGCTGCTGCGCCTCGGCGTCGAAACCGAGGCCGGCGAGGATGGTGGCGGCGCGGGCCTCGGCCGAATGGGCGTCGATATCGGCAAGCCGGGTCTGCACTTCGGCGATACGGTGGGGGTCGGTCGCGGTCCCGGCCTCGGCGAGGAGGGATGCGCGTTCGCTATCGGCGGCGAGGACGGTATCGAGAAGGGACGTGGGTCCCGAAGGTACCTCCTGGGCAACGCCGCCGATGCGGGCGCGGCGCGGCGTCTCGATCTCGCCGGTGTCGGGGTGGAACTCGCCGCGGATCAGGCGGAAGAGCGTGGTCTTGCCGGTGCCGTTGCGGCCGACGAGCCCGACCTTGTGCCCGGTCGGGATGGCGGCGGAGGCGTCCTCGAAGAGCGGCCGGCCCGCGAGGCTGAAGCCGAGATTGCGGATGGTGAGCATGGGACCGGGATGTGGCGCGGGCTGCGCGGGCTGTCAACGGCCGGGGCAGGGGGAGCCCCATGACTTGCAGGAGTGACTTGCAGGAGTGACGCAGCATCATATCTGGGACGGACGCACCGGGATCGGGGCAAAGGCAACAGGAGGATGACGATGGCGGATTTCGAAGAGCGCAAGCGGGGCTACGAGAGCAAGTTCGCGCATGACGAGGAGCTTCGCTTCAAGGCGCTCTCGCGCAGGAACAAGCTGGTGGGCCTCTGGGCCGCGGAACAGCTCGGCAAGACCGGCGAGGAGGCCGAGGCCTATGCGCAGGAGGTCGCCCGGGTGGGGCTCAGTGCCGGCAGCGAAGGGATCGTCGGGAAGCTCGGGGACGATCTTGGTCAGCGTGCCGACGAGGCAGCGATCCGTACGCGGATGGAAGCCGCACTCGCCGAGGCCGCGGAGCAGCTTTCGAAGTCGGGCGGCTGAAGCGCAGGCGCGCCGTCGTGGGCGGCGCGCCTGGGATGATAGGGCCTTTGCGCCGGGGGAGTGCGCGTGCTAACCGGCCGACGGTTTCAGGGCCCGCAGCGGCCTGTGATTTCAGGGCCGGCAGTGGCCTCAAGCGAAGGGACGGGATCAATGGCGATCGAGCGCACGCTTTCCATCATCAAGCCGGACGCGACACGGCGCAACCTCACCGGCGCGATCAACGCCAGGCTCGAGGGCGCGGGTCTGCGGATCGTCGCCCAGAAGCGGGTGCGGCTCACGCTTGCGCAAGCAGAGGCGTTCTACGCGGTGCACAGGGAGCGGCCGTTCTTCGGCGAGCTGACCGAATTCATGAGCTCCGAGCCGGTGGTGCTGCAGGTGCTCGAGGGCGAGGATGCGATCGCGAAGAACCGCGAGGTGATGGGCGCGACCAATCCGGCCGAGGCGGCCGATGGCACGATCCGCAAGGAATTCGCGCTCTCGATTGGCGAGAACTCGGTCCACGGCTCGGACGGCCCGGACACGGCGGCGGTGGAGATCGCCTATTTCTTCTCCGGCCTCGAGATCGTCGGCTGACGCGAGGCTGATCCCCGGAGGCCGGCACGGCAGCATCGCGCATGTTGCGCGAGCGGGCCCGCGCCGGGCCGCGGCTGAGACAGCGTCAAGGGCAAGCGGCCTGGAGCGATTTCGAATTCGAAACAGGTGGACCCACCTGCTGACTCGGAAATCGTGACCAGTCAGCAAGATGGAGCGCCCGGTCCGATGCAATCGGATCGGCCGCGGCTTCGCCGCCCTTGATCCCGTCCCGGCTCGCCTCGCGTCAGGGAAAGAGGGCGATCGGGATCGGGTCACCGGCTGCGAAGCGGCGGAGCACGGCCGGGTAGAGCCGGTGCTCGGCCGGCAGCAGGCGTTCCGCGAGTGTCACCGGCGTGTCGCCGGGCAGGACCGGGATCACCGCCTGGCCACGGATCGGGCCGCAATCAAGTTCCGGCGTGACCTCGTGAACGGTGGCGCCGTGGACGGCCATGCCGGCCGCGAGCGCGCGCGCGTGGGTGTCGAGACCGGGAAAGAGCGGCAGGATCGAGGGATGGATGTTGAGCATCCGCCCCGCGCGCCGGGCGACGAAACCGGGTGTCAGCACGCGCATGAACCCCGCGAGACAGATGATTCCGGCGCCGGCACGATCGATCGCGCGGTCGAGGGCGGCCTCGAACGCCTCGCGGTCGGGGAAGGCGCGGTGGTCGATCGCGACGGTGGGGACGCCGGCCCGTGCGGCGCGGACAAGGCCGGGCGCATCGGAGCGGTTCGAGACGACGAGGCAGGGGCGCGCGGGATGCGCGGGATCCTCCATGTCGGCGAGGAGGGCGGCCATGTTCGAGCCGCCCCCCGAGATCAGGATCGCGACCGGAACGCGGCTCATGCGAAGCTGACGCCGGGGCGGTCGGTGACGCGGCCGAGGGAGCGGACGTCCTCGCCCTCGGCGCGCAGGAGCTCGGTGAGGGCGGCGGCGCGGTCGGGCGCGGCGACGACAACCATGCCGATGCCGCAGTTGAAGGTGCGCAGCAGTTCCGCCTCCGCGATCCGGCCCTCGTCCCGGAGCCAGGCGAAGACCGGCGGCAGCGGCCATTCCGCGCGATCGATTGCGGCGCCGCAGCCCTCCGGGAGCACGCGGGGCAGGTTTTCTGGCAGGCCGCCGCCGGTGACATGGGCAAGCGCGCGGATGCCGCCTGAGCGGATCGCGGCAAGACATGGTCGGACGTAGAGCCGGGTGGGCGTGAGCAGCACCTCGGCGAGGTTGCCGCCGCCGAAGGGAGCAGGCGCGTCCCAGGCAAGGCCAGTCTCCGCGACCACCTTGCGGATCAGGCTGTAGCCGTTCGAATGCGGCCCCGACGAGGCGAGGCCGAGGAGGATGTCGCCCGGCGCCACGTCGCGGGGAAGCGTGCTGCCGCGTTCGAGCGCGCCGACGGCGAAACCCGCGAGGTCGAAATCGCCGGGGGCATAGAGGCCCGGCATCTCCGCGGTCTCGCCGCCGATGAGTGCCGCGCCGGAAGCACGGCAGGCTTCGGCGATGCCTTCGACAAGTTCGGCGGCGGTCGTGACATCAAGCCGGCCGGTCGCAAGATAATCGAGGAAGAAGAGCGGCTCGGCTCCCTGGCAGATCAGGTCGTTGACGCACATCGCCACGAGGTCGGTGCCAAGGCCGCGCAGCCGCCCGGCCTCGATGCCGATCCGGAGCTTGGTGCCGACGCCGTCAGTGGCGGCGACAAGGATCGGATCGCTGTAGCCTGCGGCCCGGAGATCGAAGAGAGCGCCGAAACCACCAAGCCCCGCGACGGTGCCGGGCCGGGCGGTGGTGGCGGCGGCGGGCTTGATCCGCTCGACGAGCGCGTTGCCGGCGTCGATGTCGACGCCGGAAGCGGCGTAGGTGAGGCCCTGGTCGGGTCGGGTCATGCGGGCACTCCTCGCGGGCGGTCGTTGTCGCGCCCGCCTTTAGCCGATCGCGTGGCGCAGGGAAACGGTGCTTGACGCGTCCGCGCGGGCGCGGCTAGGTGGCGGCGTACCCGGGTCCGTAGCTCAACGGTCAGAGCAGAGCGCTCATAACGCTTTGGTTGGGGGTTCGAATCCCTCCGGACCTACCAATACCCTTGAAGGCGCTTGATTTTCCGGATGGATTATGGCTTCCGGAGAGTCCCGGCAACGGGATGTTCCGCAGGCGGATTCGCCGTTTCTTCCACTTTCGCTCCAGGTGGATCACAGCTTCGCAGCATCTTCCGCCCGGCTTCCTCTGTCGCTTGCGCCCGCTGGAGAGCCGGTTGTCGCGCATCCCGGCTCGCCTTCGCCAGCGCCCTCGGATCATCCGCCATGACATCGGCGCGCAGCGCGAGCGCTGCTTCCGTGGAGACCCTCCTGCGGCTCTCCATCCTCGATCAGCACGCGACCTCGCTGGGAATGCCTTTCGTGAGTCATCCTCACAGGGCACTGGGCGCAGCTCCCCGAACCCGGTGCGCCACCGGTCATGTCCGGGGCCGTCATGGGAACGGGATACAGCCAACTCAGCCTCGAGGAGAGATGCCCGGGCCGCGGCCGGGGGCGGCGCAACGGCACGCGCCCGCCATCCCCAACTGGACACCAATCCACCAGCGGCCGGCCAGGATGCATCTGCGCCGCCAGTTCCGTCCGGCCGGACACGCTGCCGCTGGCAGCATGATCACAAGATCAGAACCGGTGTCTCACGATCCCGGGGCGGCCCGGCCCTCTGATCCGAAACGCGCCAGAAGCGCGGCAGCCTCTTCGGCCATCCGGCGGAGGCGGACACCGGCCGGGATCACGTCGCGGATACGGCCCGTCCCCTGTCCGGCGAAGAGCGCCATGGCTTCCAGATTGCCGGTGGTCGTGCGCAATGGCGAATCGGTGCTGAAGCGCAACCGTGCCACGTCGCCATCCCAGGCGATCGGCTCGCGCGGCAACTCGTCAGGATCGTGACCAAGATAATTGCCCTGTAGCGCCGCGGTTACGCTGTTGCCAATCACCCTGACTGCCGCTCCCGCCGGCCAGTTCAGAACGAAGACATCGGTCAGCACCGTGTCCGAGGCTTCGGCCTCGACGATCCGCGCCTTGTGATACGGGTGCGCGAAGGCCTCCTCGGTGGCGATGAAGGCGGTGCCGCAGTGGACGCCCGCCGCCCCCATGGCAAGCGCAGCGGCAAGCCCCGCCCCATCGACGATGCCGCCCGAGACCACGACCGGCAGACGCGACTCGCGCAGGAGGTCGGCGGCGAGGGCGAAGGCACCGATACGGCCGTGAACATGCCCACCCGCCTCGATCCCCTGCGCGATCAGGACGTCCGCTCCCGCAGCCTCGGCCTCGCGCGCGGCCTGAAGCGTGCCGACCTGATGGAGGACGAGACAACCCGCGGCCTTGACCCGCTCTACGGCCGGCGGGACGACATCCCAGAAGAACGTGAACGCACCGACACCAAGCTCGAGACAGCGCTCGATCTGCGCATCGAGCAGGTCCGGATCGGTTGCGGCAGGAATGAGATTGACCGTGAAGAGGCGGTCCGTCGCCGCGCGGAGCGCCCTCACCTCTCTCTCGATCAGGTCGGGCGCCTCACGTACCATTCCGAGTGATGGAAAGCCGCCCGCCTCGGCAACGGCGGCGGCCAGTTCCCAGCGGGACACGCCGCCCATACCCGCCAGGAGGACCGGCACGTCGCAGCTCAACAGATCGCAGAGCGGGGTGTGCAGCGTTCGAAAGACATCACAGGTCATATCGTTCTCCCGTGCCGAGATCGATGGGCTGATGCTGCGCTTACCAGATCATCCGCCATCAGTCCCGGATCAAGAACGAGGGGCGCGCGTACCGGATCCCGAAGTGACCCGCCCGCCGGGGCACGAATGCCAGGGTGCAGCCCGCACCTGCCCCCTGGCACCGGTAACCGCAACGAACGGACTCGTCATTGTTGAGCGAAGAAAACCTCTCCGACGACGGGAGCAGCCTCCCCGGCCGGCGTGCCGGTGGGAGCGATTGTTACCTGCGGCGTTGCCTCGCCCTGGCGGGCAATTTCCACCGCGATGTCGGTCACATCAAAGCTGAAGAAATGCTCCCCGTCCCCGGCTGCCTGCAGATCTTTCGGCAACGCATTGAAAAAGTTTATGACGCCAACGAGCACCGGAGTATTTTCGCCGGTTTCGGCATCTGGCCGCTCGAGAAAGACGCTATAGAGCACGCCGGGCTGGGCATCGATCCGCAGGTCGCGCAGGACGAGGAACACCCGTGGAGCCTGGCCGCGACTTGCCGCGAGTGCCTCGACCATGGCTTGCGGCGGCCTTGGGAGCGCGAGTTCGACCGTGGTCGCTTCGGCACCGAGGGTAACTGACCTGGCCTCTCCGGTCGTGGCCGCATTCTCTATCGCGCGCGCCGCCGCTGGTTCGGCCGAGGCCACCGCCATGGGCTCTGCCGTCCCCGGCGGTGTCAGCAACGACTGGAAGGCATACCCGAGCGGCGCCGTCTCGTTGAAGTCCGATGTAGTGGCAAGCACCATCCGGCCCTGAGCATCGGCGAAGGTGAACTGCTTGTTCTGCCAGTCCTCCGCGCCGGGGTTCTGGCGCCCGCCGCCGGCGGCGAGCCAGCTTGCCCAGATCCGGTCGACATTGGAGTGATGGAGCCAGAAGATCGGGTCGCGGGCTGCGGTGGGAACAGAGCCCATGTTGCTGGGATCCCCCACGAGAACGTGCACCATCCCGTGAGGGGCCTGGTCAAGGCTGGCATTGAAGCCGGTCACGACACCCTCGTTGAGGAACGGGATCTTGTCGAGTACGTCGAGCCCCAGTGGATCGCGCCCGATACTGCCCTCGAGTTGCGGATAGAGCGGCAACTGGTCGAGCGGGGTACCCTCGTTGATGCCGGGATTGCGGTTGGCTGCAAAGAGAGGACTGGAGGGGTTGCGAAAATCCTCCGGGATCGCCCGCTTTCCAGGCGTTGTATAATCCCAGTACGGCAAGGTGAAGTCGGGGTCGCCTGACGCGCTGCGCACCATGTCTTCAAGGAACAGGACGTACATGCGGTGCCAGGGCGTGAACCAGTCGGCTTGTGATGCCCAGTCGATGTGCCCGCGACAGGAATTCCACATTGCCAGAGCAAGCTGTTTCTGGTCGCTGTCGCCGCCCCCGAAAACGCGGTCGATCTCGGCGTCTTTATCTGTCGCATTGTCGATCCAGTGTGTATACCACTGGAATGTCCATGAAGTCGGCGATCTTTCCGGTTCCGCCTTCATGGCCGCTACGCCACGGGCATAGCTCTTCAGCATCTCCCTGCCTTCGGGAGAGGCCGCGTCATAGCGAACGCGTTGACCACCATCCTGGGCTCTGGCCATCCAGTCCTTGAAGCCGAGCAGGGTGATTCCGGCAAGACCGGCGCCGCCCATACCGAGAACAGCCCTGCGGGAATAGCCTTTCATTGGTAGCCTCTCAACGTGGGGCAGCCAGGGTACTGCCAGTGGCGGGAAAGACGCTTTGACGAAGGCACCTTTAACGGTACAGAAGCAGATCTTACCACTCGGTTAACGTCAATCCACCGCATTATTGCTCGCTTCCTGAGCGGTCAGCCGTATTCGGGCCTGATCTGAGCCATCCGGACGGTTGATTGGGTCCTGAATAGAACGGCCAGCCCGCACGATTTCTTCCGGCTGGACACACATTCGTGCCGGCTACTACGTCCGTGTCAAGGCGCTCCGCCCCGGGCGGAGGACGGTGGGTTGGCGGCCACCATGTGACGTTCTTGCCGGAGGATTTCTTCGAGCTACAGGTGGATTAC
>CAYMOD010000066.1:0-8710 GCA_964391945.1 uncultured Rhodobacterales bacterium
CCCCGACCGCGTCTCGATGCCCGACTTCGACATCGACTTCTGCCAGGACCGCCGCGAAGAGGTGATCCGGTATGTCCAGCAGAAATACGGGCGCGAGCAGGTGGCGCAGATCATCACCTTCGGGTCGCTTCAGGCACGCGCTGCCTTGCGCGATGTTGGACGCGTGCTCGAGATGCCTTATGGACAGGTCGACCGCATCTGCAAGCTGGTTCCCAACAATCCGGCTAATCCGACCCCGCTTTCCAAAGCGATCGAAGAGGAGCCCCGCCTGCAGGAGGAGGCGGACAAGGAGCCCGTCGTCGCCCGCCTGCTCGACATCGCCCAGAAGATCGAAGGCCTCTACCGTCACGCATCCACCCATGCGGCCGGGATCGTCATCGGCGACAGGCCGCTGTCGAAGCTGGTGCCGATGTACCGCGACCCGCGTTCGGACATGCCGGTCACCCAGTTCAACATGAAATGGGTCGAGGAGGCGGGGCTGGTGAAGTTCGACTTCCTCGGGCTGAAGAACCTCACGGTGATCCAGCAGGCGCTCGATTTCCTGAAGACGGCGGGGAAGCCGGTGGACATCTCCGCCATCCCGCTCGACGACGCCAGGACCTACGAGCTTTATACGAGCGCGAACACGGTCGCGGTGTTCCAGGTGGAAAGTGCGGGGATGCGCACGGCGCTGCGCCAGCTCCGGCCGACCTGCATCGAGGACATCATCGCCCTCGTCGCGCTCTACCGGCCGGGGCCGATGGAGAACATCCCGAAGTTCTGCAATGTCAAGAACAGGCGCGAGGAGCGGGATTTCCTGCATCCCTCGATCGATCCGATCCTCGATGAGACGCAAGGCATCATCGTCTATCAGGAGCAGGTGATGGAGATCGCCCGGAAGATGGCCGGGTACTCGCTCGGCGGCGCCGACCTGCTCAGGCGCGCGATGGGCAAGAAGATCAAGGAGGCGATGGACGCCGAGAAGCCGAAATTCCTTGAGGGGGCGGCGGCGAACGGCGTGCCGAAGGCGAAGGCGGAGGAAGTCTGGCACCTGCTCGAACGCTTCGCCAACTACGGGTTCAACAAGTCGCATGCCGCCGCCTATGCGCTGGTGAGCTACCAGACCGCCTGGCTGAAGGCGAATCACCCTGTGGAGTTCATGGCCGCGGTGATGAACTGCGACATTCATCTCACCGACAAGCTCTCGGTCTACAAGGGCGAGGTCGACCGGCTCGGAGTCGGGATCGTGCCGCCCTGTGTCAATCGTTGCGACGCGGAATTCGCGGTCGCGGAGGAGCGCCTCCTCTATGCGCTCGGAGCGCTGAAGGGAGTCGGACTCGAGGCGATGCGGCTGATCGAGACGGCGCGGAAGGCAAGTGGGCCGTTCACCGACCTCTTCGACCTCGCGCGGCGGGTGGATCTCAGGCGCGTCGGCAAGCGGCCGCTCGAGACGCTGGCGCGGGCGGGCGGGTTCGACGCGCTCGAGCGCAACCGGCGGCGGGTGCTGGAGAGCCTCGACACGCTCGTCGGCTATTCGGGCGCGACGCATGACGAACGCGCCTCGGCGCAGGTGAGCCTGTTCGGGGATGCGCCTGGGGCGCTGGCGCTGCCGCGACTGCCGGAGGTCGAGGACTGGACGGCGATGGAGCGGCTGACGCAGGAGCATGCCGCGGTGGGATTCTACCTCTCGGGCCATCCGCTCGACGATTACCTTGGTGCGCTGAGGCGGGAGCGGATCATGGCTCACGCCGAGCTCGTGCGCGCGGCACGGGCGGGATCGGCGGCGGGGAGGATCGCCGGAACGGTAGCCTCGCGCGATGAGCGGAAGTCGGCGCGCGGCAACCGCTTTGCCTATGTCAGGCTCAGCGACCCGACGGGGCTCTACGAGGTGACGATATTCTCCGACGCGCTCGAAGGGGCGCGCGACCATCTGGAGCCGGGCCAGAACGTCGTGCTCGCGGTCGAGGCGATGGTCGAGGGTGACGAGGTGAGGCTCAGGGCGCGCAGCGTGCAGCCGATCGATGCGGCGCTACGCCACACAGCGAGTGCGGGTCTCAGGATCTACGTCGATCAACCGGAGGCGGCTCAGTCGCTCGCAACGCGGCTCGCACACGCGGCCCGGGAATCGGGCAGTCGCCAACGAGGTCCGGTCAGCCTGATACTGATCGATCCAGCCCTGCCCGGCGAGGTAGAATGCGCGCTGCCCGAGCCCTATCCGATCACGCCGCAGGTAATGGGGGCGATCAAGGGCATTCCCGGCGTCCTTCACCTCGAAGAAATCTAGAGCATTTTCACCCCTGAGTGGATTGCGCAAGCTTCCCGGGCGTTTCGTGATTCAAGCTGCGTGCTAGGCAGGAGACCCGCACGCATGGCTCGATACCTGTCGGCTGATCTTCGCATCCGGGTGATCCGGGCAGTGGAGGACGGAATGTTGCGCCATGCTGCGGCGCGTCGGTTCGGCGTCAGCCTGGCGAGTGCAGTTCGGTAGGTGGACGAGCATGTGCATACCGGGCGGGTAGCACCGAAGCCGCGAGGGACTGCATGCCAGCGAAGAGGCGTTGGCGAAGATCAAGGCGCTCTTCCGAAAAGCTGCCGCCCGGACCGTCGACGTCTTCGCGGCGGCAATATCGCTGCGCTCGACGCCTTCTCTCCCGCCGAATGCACCCCTCTACTGCAGAAACTCAGGATACGAGCCGGATTGATCCGAAAATGCTCCAGCTTCTCGAAACGGCGACCAGATCCTGGAAGGTGAGCGGCGCCAACACCTCACGGGGTCGGCGCCGCGGAACGACTATCGTCTCCTCAGACGGGAGCAAACCCCTTGCGGCGCTGCAACAAGTAGTAGGCGACCCCGAGGATGGCGAACCACACTGGCGCCACGTAGAGCGCGACGCGGGTAGCCGGGTCGAAGGCGAGGAAGATGAAGGCCGCGACGAGGAAGATGAGCACCATCCAGTTGGTGAAGGGTGCACCCGGCATCCGGAAGGAAACCGGAGCCGCTTCGCCGCGGGCGAGCGCACGACGATAGCCGAGATGAGCGAGCACGATCATGCCCCAGGTCCAGAGGGCGGCGACGAGGGCAACGCTCGTCACGTAGACGAACACCTCGTCGGGGACGAAGTAGTTCAATACCACGCCGAAGAGCATGACGATGGCCGAGAGCGTAATCCCTGTCGCCGGCACTTGGCTGCGGTTGACCTTGCCGAAGGCCTTCGGTGCCTGACCGAAGTGGGCGAGGGTGTAGAGCATTCGGCCCGTCGAGAAGATGCCCGAGTTGCACGACGAGGCAGCGGCGGTGATGACGACGAAATTGATGATCCCGGCGGCGGCGGGCAGGCCCATGCGTTCGAAGACCATCACGAACGGGCTCTGGCCTTCAGAGAACTCGGTCCAGGGCACGAGCATCATCATGACGATCAGCGCGCCGATGTAGAAGATGAGGATACGCCAGACGATGGCGTTGGTGGCTCTCGGCAGCACCTTCTCCGGATTCTCGACCTCACCCGCGGTCACGCCGATGAGTTCGACGCCCAGGAAGGCGAATGTCACCATCTGCAGCGCCAGCACTACGCCGAGCACGCCCGTCGGGAAGATACCGCCATGAGCCCAGAGGTTCGAGAAGCCGGCGGCCTGCGCATTCTCGCTGGTGCCGAAGATCATGAAGACCGGTCCGGCGACGAGCAGCAGGAGGATCGCGACGACCTTGATGAGCGCGAACCAGAACTCGACCTCGCCGAAGACCTTCACGGCGATCAGGTTGAGGCTGTAGAGCACGCCCAGCGTGATCAGCGCCGGAACCCACTGGGGGACATCCGGGAGCCAGAAGTGGGTGTAGATGCCGACGGCGGTGATCTCGGCCATGCCGGTCACCACCCACATGAACCAGTAGGACCAGCCGGTGACGAAGCCTGCAAGCGGCGAGACGTACTCCTCGGCATAGGTCGCGAACGAGCCGGCAACCGGACGGTGCAGCAGAAGCTCGCCGAGAGCGCGCATCATGAAGAAGATGAGCAGACCCACAAAGGCATAGACGAAGATGAGGCCGGGGCCGGCCTGGCTGATCGCCCGGCCCGCGCCGAGGAAGAGGCCTACGCCGATCGCGCCGCCGAGCGCGATGAGCTGGACGTGCCTGTTCTTGAGGCCGCGGTGAAAGTCCTGCGCCTCGTGGCTTTGTTCGGCGGCAAGTTCCGCCTGATCCATTGGTTGCACGGTCTGTCTCCTCCGGAATGTTTCGTTTTGGGCACCTGGGCGGGCCGCCGACTTCCGGCGGCCTGAAGAGTTCAGGCGAGGTTGACGATGGGCGCAATCTCGATGCTGGGGCCGCGCGGCAGCGCTGCTGACTGGGCAGTCGAGCGGGCCGGCTTGTGGCTGCCGAAGCGCCTCTCGCAGATCGCGGCGAGCTTCACGAAGTCGCCGGGGCGGACGCCAGTCATGGGCTCCATGTCACAGTCTCCTCTCAATTGACGGATTCCTTGTTCTTGGGTTGGGGGGTCGCGCACGCCCCCGAGCCTCATCGACGGATCATACTTCCCGCTGCTCTTCGGGGACGGAATCGGACGCATGCTACGGCAACGCCCGTCCTGACGACACCGGGCGCCTCCTGTTCCCGGCGACCTGATCGACAATGGCCTCACCGGCGAAGCTGCCGACGCTGCGTCCGCCCTTCGTATCAGCGCGATCCACCAGCGGGTATCGGAGCAATCCCGCATCCTTGGCGAAGCAGCCGGCGCGCGGAAACAATAGGCAACGGCGGCAAACTTGAGACAAGCTGATTTCGCGGCCACCAGCCCGCCCCCTGCCTCTAGTTGAGTACGATCAGGGCCGCCCAGGCGCGCTTGAGGCGCAGATGGAAGAAAGGCTGATCGAGGCGGGCCCATCGCCCAGCCCCGCTCCGCCGCAAGATGGCCGGGGCTGCTGACACGCGTGCTGATCACGCCGATGTCGAGAAGCACGCGGCTCCTGTGCCGATCCTTCGTGAGTGCGAATTGCGGATCTGATCTCGGAGCGTGGCGATAGCGCGGCGCAGCACCGAGACGATGCGATTTCCCAGATGGAGCCATCCAAGGGATCATCCCTCGCCGCCCTCAGCTACCCCAGTGTCGGAGTGAGTCTACAGGAGCACCATCCTTAACGATACCCAGTGCCGTTTCGAACTGACACGACCCTTTTCAGAGATGGCTCGGGAATTCTGAACAGACGCTCTGAGCGAAGGTTCGCACGGATCGGCATGATTATCGGGGAAGCGGGAGCGACGAAACGCTCAGCCCGGAACCCACCACCCGGCCGGCAAGGCGAAGGTAGCCGTCGTCATCATCAGGGACAACCGCATGCTGGCTGATCTGGTGCCGCAGTTCACCGTAATTCGAATCAGCTGCTACTCGCATCACCATACGGATGAGCCGGCAGCGCCGAGTTCTATTCGGATCGCGCAGGATCAAACATACGGACCTTCTTGCCGCGCCGGCCATGAAGGCAGAGCTTGACGCCATTACGGTAGTGGAGGCCACGCCGCGCCTGTTCGGGCTGCCGTCCTTGCGCACCTTGTGTTGTTGGCGATGATCGTGACGGCCGCCGCGCCCTTCGGTACCTCTTCCGCCTGGACTAGCAGGAAGCCCTCGCAACTTTTCTTCCAACGCGGCTTCCAAATCGGAAAACGATCGGGCCTAATGGATTGACGATCGGACCTCGACAGGAGGGGTTAGGTGATGGAGGTCCTGTGCAGGATGGCAGATGGCAAGATCAACGCTACGATCAGGGGCTGGCGCAGATGGAGCGGCAAGTATGGGTGATATGGCCGATCCGTCAGGTTAGCCACGTCGATTCAAAATCCTCGCTTTTCTAGCCATACGAATCTTCGTATCCGGATCAACGCCACGTAAAAGGGGGACCGTGATGCGGCGTGGTGCGCCGATCTCCTTCCAGGTCTATCATGCAGCGCGGGCACGGAGGCGTGAGGTGGCAGAACTTGATCCGGCCCACCTGATCGAGGGTTATGGCCGCATCGGCGATCTGCTCGCCATCCATGCGGAGCGGGTCGACGCGGACAACGAGGTCGGCCGTGAGGTCGATCAGTTGCTCGCACTGCAGTCTGCCATCATCGCAAGCGTAGCGGCGAAGCCGGCGGCGGCGCTCCATGAGGTGATCGACAAGCTCGCGCTCTGGGCAGAGGCCCGGGAACGGGACGGCGACAGCATGGCGGAAGACACCCTCGTCCTGTCCGCGCTGCGCGACCTGCAGCGCCTGTTTGCGGCGGCCTGATCTTCGCTCCTTTGGCCCGGAGGAAAAAGCGGGCCCAAGGCCCGCCCTTCAGGTGCACGCTTGAAAGCACTCCATAGTTTCAGGCCGGCTTCAGGCAGCTTCGGCGGACCGTTGACGCTCGCTCTCTTCGCGGCTGAGAGCCACGGAAGTGCGTACGCCGCGGCGGACGAACTCCATCATTCCCTTCACGGTACGCTCGTTCGGCTCGATGCCGGCGCAGGTCAATACCTCGCGCCCGTCCTTGGAGCGCGCCCAGCGGGCGATCACGTCAGGGCCGTTGCCGTACTTCTTGTCGTCGGCGATGGCGTCGTCGAGCGCTGCGAGGACCACCGCCGCGAACAGCTTGCGCGCTCGGGAACCCTGGTCGTTCGCGTACGCAGTCGCATCCACGTAATCGAACATTACGCTTCTTCCTCTCTCGTTTCACGCAGTCAAATGTTGGCGCACTATGACGATCTGGCGGCGGTTGTGCATTGCCATTCGGTCCATGGCTGACACGCGCCGAGTGTCTAGCGGCGGGACCTTGGATATAGGACGGAGTTTGATGCAGCGCAACACTTTGGTGACCTTTCTTGCAGTGGAAGGTACCTCGCTCAAAGTGAGTGAAGCGTCGGCGCCGCTTGCGGGAGAAGCCACCTGCTCCATGGTCAACATTCACAAACGCTCAAAACCGCGTCAGGTTCCGGACAAGAACGCAGGAAATTGCAGGCGCTCCAGGTCAGCGGGCCTTCTCGAAAAGCGCGCCCGAGAAGACCTCGCAACCGCCGTTCCCGTGAAGGCTGAAACCGAGTGCTTCCGGCTCCACGGCACATTCGACCGGGAACTCGATCCAGCGGGTGTCGCCTTCGACCTCGTCGAGCGTGAACGTGCCGTCCTCGACTGCATAGCGGCCGGAGACTTCTTCGCCGGTCTCCGCATTCGCCATCTGGAAACGTCCATCGGACGTGAAGCGGGCAGAGATCGGCCCCATCCTGTACTGGCCCGGAAGCACGCCGGCCGCCACGGCGCGATCGAAAGCGGCGTCCTCAGCCTGGAGTTCGGACATCCGGGTTTCGATCCGCGCCACCTCCTCGCCGCGCATAGCCATCGTGGCGGAAAGCTCCTCCAGCGCGGATTGCAGGGCTGCGCGCTGCTGGCGCGCTGCATCCATATCGCTTGCCAGGGCAGCACGGCGTTCCTCGAGCGTGCGGACCTGCTCCTCGAGCCCCTCCTGCTCGGCCTCGATCTGCGCGAAGGCCTCGCGGGCGGCGGCGAGCTCGGTCTCAAGCCGGGCCTCGGCCTCGCGCGCGGCCTGCAGCCGCTCCTCGGCCTTGAGCGCCTCCCGTGAGGCGGTGGCGGCGTCCTCGGTCAACTGGGCAAGCTGGGCCCGGACCTCGGCTTCCTGGGTGCGGGCCACTTCCAGCCGCTCGCCGACGGCGCTGAGTTCCCGGGTGCGGGCGACGAGGTTGTCCTCCGCCTGCGCGAGCCGCTGGTCGAAGCCGCCGAGTTCCTCACGCAACGGCGCGAGTTTCCGGTCGACCGACCGAAGGGCATCCTGGTGCAGTTCGATCTGCTGGGTGAAGGCAGCGAGTTGCTGGCGCGCCCCGGCAATCGCGGCCTCCACCGCCCGGATCTCGGCATCTTTCCGAGCAACGAGCGCGGCGCGTTCCTCCTCGATGGCCTGACGCTCGGCGGTGAATTCCGATTCTATCGCATCGCGTTCAGCTTCGAGATCGTCGCGTTCGGTACGGAGCGAGTCGACGATGATCTGGAGTTCCTCGCGGCTGCCGGCAGTTTCCTCGAGCGTGGTGAGGTCGGTCCGGACCGCGGCATGTGCGGCGCGCTCCGCTTCCAGTTCGGCGGTAAGCTCATCCTCGACCGAGCCGCGGTCGAGCCAGAAATAGATCGCGAGTCCCCAGCCAAGCACCGCGAGAATGGCGAGGAGGATCGCTGCCGTCCGCCCCTGCCCCGTTGCCACGCTCTCCGCCATCCCGTGCACTCCCCTGTCACCTGTTCGGCCGGTTTTCCGTGAAAGGCCCGGTGCCCGGAGAGGACAGCCGGCATCATCCGCTCCAACGGGGGGCACGGTGCTCCGGTTCCATGGCAGACGCGCCCGCGAGGGACCCCGGACGCCTGCCCGGCGAAGGTCTCAGCGGCGGGGGCGAGGGATCTGCCCGGCCGCCTGCTGGCGACGGATGTCCTCGCTCGCGCGGGTCACGGTCGCGAGGCGCCGGTTCGACGGCGGGTGCGTCGACCACAGGCTCTGCCCGCCGCTCGCCACCGGCATCCGGGCGAACATCATCGCGCCGCGGGCGGGATCGTAGCCGGCACGGGCGGCGATGTAGGCGCCCACCGTGTCGGCCTCGAGTTCGAAGGTCTGGGAATAGGCGCGCTGGCCGGCGAAGGCGCCGAGATCGGTAGCCTGGGAGACGAGCCCGTCGCCGCCGCCCCCCGCCGCCTGGGCGAGCGAGCCGAGGATCAGCGCGCCGAGGGC
>CAYMOD010000067.1:0-6791 GCA_964391945.1 uncultured Rhodobacterales bacterium
GCCGCACCCTGGCTCGATACCAGCCGCGTGCGCTCGGGCCGCTACCGGCCGCGGTTCAAGGTCTTCTTCTGGCTGTTCGTCCTCGCGTTCTTCGTGCTGATGTGGTGCGGCGCCATGCCGCCCGAGCAGCCCTACGTGATCATCAGCCAGATCGCGACGCTCTACTGGTTCGCGTATTTCCTGGTCGTCCTGCCCGTGCTCGGGCTCACTGAGAAACCGCTGCCGATGCCGGCGACGATCGAGGAGGACTTCCACCAGAACCGCGGCATCAAGCCTGCCGAGTGAGGGGACGAGCGATGACAATCAGAAAGAGCATCCTTTCGGCTCTCGTCGCCTTCGGTCTCGCGATATGCGGGACCCAGGCGACTGCCCAGGGACAGGTGACCGACTTCCGTTTCCCCTTCGAGGGGCCGTTCGGCGCCTTCGACCAAGCCCAGCTCCAGCGTGGCCTGCAGGTCTACACCGAAGTCTGCGCCGCCTGCCACGGGCTGCAGTACGTGCCTTATCGCTCACTGTCGGAGCCGGGAGGCCCGTCGCTGCCCGAGGCGCAGATGCGCGCCTATGCCGCGCAGCACCAGGTGGAGGATCCGGCGACCGGCGAGATGGGTCCGGCGTCACCCACCGACTACTTTGCCGAATCCATGCTCGACAACGCCCCCGATCTCAGTCTGATGGCCAAGGCGCGGGCGGGTTTCCACGGACCCTACGGCACCGGAATCAACCAGCTCGTCCGCGGCATGGGTGGACCGGAATACATTGCATCGTTTCTGCTGGGCTATACCGGCGAGATGGAGGAACAGGCGGGCGCGGTCCTCTTCGAGAACACGGCCTTCGGCGGCCTGGTCGCCATGCCGCCCACCCTCATGGACGGGCTGGTGACCTACGCGGATGGCGTCGAGGCGACAGAAGAGCAGATAGCGCTCGACGTGGCCGCCTTCCTGATGTGGACGGCAGAGCCGAAGATGATGGCGCGCAAACAGGCCGGGCTGACTGCGGTCCTGTTCCTGATCCTGCTCGCCGTGCTCCTCTATTTCACCAACAAGAAGCTCTGGTCGCAGGTCAAGGGTAAGGGCGGTACGGCACTCTGATCCCTGCAATTGCTCAGTGCTTGAAGGGCGGCCGCTCGGCCGCCCTTTTCGTTGGGCCTCGGGATCCGGATTCCGTCCTGTGCAACCCCGGAGGACTGATCTTGTCCCAGAGGGGCGGCGAACAGCTCCGAAGAACCCGGTGCGCGCCCGTCTTGCCTCGTGCACAGCCACGATCCGTACGCAGAAACGGAACTTGCATCCTGGCCTGTCCTGCCTCGCCCCCGACACGGCAAGCAGAAGGGGCGCCGGCTCGCGCCTGACGCCCCTTTCTCCTCGATTCCTTCCGGCCCGGTCAGCGCTTGGAGAACTGGAAGCTCCGGCGCGCCTTGGCCCTGCCGTACTTCTTGCGCTCGACCACGCGCGGGTCGCGGGTGAGGAAGCCCGCCGCCTTCAGGGCTGGCCGCAGGCTCGGCTCGTAGAGGGTGAGCGCCTTCGAGATGCCGTGCTTGACGGCACCCGCCTGGCCGGAGAGACCGCCGCCCTTGACGGTCGCCATCACGTCGAACTCGCCGGCGACGCCCGCGACCTGGAACGGCTGGCCGATCACCATCTGAAGCACCGGACGCGCGAAATAGGTCGCCATGTCCTTGCCGTTGACGGTCACCTTGCCCGAGCCGGGCTTTACCCAGACACGCGCGACCGCATCCTTGCGCTTCCCGGTCGCATAGGAGCGGCCGAGCGCGTCGCGCACCGGCTCGTGGCGCGGCGTTTCCGCCGCTTCGGGTGCCTCAACCGCGTCCCGGAGCTCTTCGAGAGAATTCAGATCGGCCATGCTCAGGCACTCCGCGTGTTCTTGGGATTCATCGCGGCGACATCCAGAACCTCGGGGTTCTGCGCCGCATGAGGATGGTCGATACCGGCATAGACGCGCAGGTTCGAGAACTGACGCCGGCTCAGCGGGCCACCGGGCAACATCCGCTGCACCGCCTTCTCGACCACCCGCTCGGGGTGCTTGCCCTCGAGGATCTGCTGCGCCGTGCGATGCTTGATCCCGCCCGGATAGCCGGTGTGCCAGTAGTAGCGCTTCTCGGCCCGCTTGTTGCCCGTCATCTGTACCTTGCCGGCGTTGATGACGATGACGTTGTCGCCCATGTCCATGTGCGGCGTGAAGCCCGCCCGGTGCTTGCCGCGCAGGCGGGTGGCCACGATCGAGGCGAGGCGCCCGAGCACGACGCCTTCGGCGTCGATCACGATCCACTTCTTCTCGATGTCGGCCGGTTTTGCGGAATAGGTCTTCATGTTCCTTGCATCCATCCGATCGATGCCGGCGGGAACGCCCCGCGGCCTTGACCGCGCTCTTGTAAGGCTTCCATGCGTGCGGTCAACCACGAAAGGCGTTGAACCTGACTGGAAAACATGGACTTCACTTTGTGGTATCTCAATACCCTACAAATGTCGGCTCCGGCCCGGGCACGATTCCGGCAAGGCGGAGCAGCGTATAGATGAGCGCCGCAGCAGCGATGCCCCAGAAGACCACGCGCAGACGCGGCGGCGCGAAGAAGGCGCCGAGCATGGCCATGACGAGAAGAAGGGTCGCGAGCCGGAGCATGACCCGGATGCAGCCAGATTTCCGGCACGGTGTCCACAAACCACTTGCGTTGGAGGTCCGAGTTTCCTAATTGGGCCGTTCGCACGGTTGCCGATCCTAACCCCGGTTCACGAAGCTGATCGACGGGGGGGCGCTAAGGAGCCGACGGGACACATCTGCTGGTAGGGGGGGAGCGCTCGTGTCGAACGCCAACCTGCTCCGACTGGGGATGGACCTGGAGACAGGCGCCACCCACGAGGATACGATCCGCGGTCGTGAGGCCGCAGACGGCCGCAATGCCGCGGTCGAAATCAACTGCGAGACCGGTGCGGTCATCGTTCACGACCTCTTTGCGAAGGAACGCGAAGACCATTTCATCCGCAAGAATGGGAAGGTCTTCGCGGGCATTCATCTCATCATCGAGGTGATCGAAGGCACCGGACTCGACGACGAGGACCGGATCGAGCGAGCTTTCCGCGACTGCGTGGAGAGATGCGGGGCGACGCTCCTGCATATCCATACCCACAAGTTCTCGCCGCAGGGCGTGAGCGGGGTGGCGGTGCTCGCGGAGAGCCATATCTCGGTCCATACTTGGCCGGAAATCGGTTACGGCGCATTCGACGTCTTCATGTGTGGCGACGCCGATCCGTGGCACGCGGTCGAGGTGCTGCGGCAGACGTTCGGCGCCGGCGAGGTGCGGGTGCGCGAGCTTCTGCGCGGCGAGGGACTGGTCCCGGAGCCGGCGGCGTGAGCCGCGGGTTTCCGGAACCGGCTGCAACGATCATCACGACCGTCCGCACCGGCACCCTCGGCGATGGCGAGAGATGCCACCGCCCGGAGGCACCTGAGGAAGCGGCTTTCTTCCCCGCTACCGGCATCAGGGCATGGCGCGGTGGAGCGGCAACGGAGGCAGGCCGGCGGTCATCGCGGACGCGCTTCTCGATGCCGCTTCGCACTTCCGCATCGTGAGGAGGACACCCGACATGACGGAAACCCGCACGACCGAATGGGTCGATGAGACGCTCTGTTCCTTCCACCGCCAGTCGTTCAGCGTCGACCGGCTGCTCTATGACAGCGGGACCGGGCATCAGCGGCTCCGGGTGTTCGAGAACGCGCGCTTCGGGCGGGTCCTGACCCTCGACGGGATCGTGCAGACCACCGAGGGCGACGAGTTCATCTATCACGAGATGCTGGCACATGTGCCGATTCTCGCACACGGAGCGGCGCGGCGGGTGCTGATCATCGGCGGCGGCGACGGCGGCATGGCCCGGGAGGTGCTGCGCCACCGGTCGGTCGAGCACGTCACCATGGTCGAGATCGACGCGGGCGTCATCGAGTTCGCGAAGCAATACCTGCCGAACCTCTCCGCTGGCGCTTTCGACGATCCGCGGCTCGATCTCGTCATCGCCGATGGCGCCGCCTATGTCGCGGAGGCGGGCGATCGGTTCGACGTGATCATCGTCGATTCCACCGACCCGATCGGACCGGGCGAGGTTCTCTTCACCGACACCTTCTATGGCCACGCGCGTAAGCGACTCGCGGAGGGCGGCATCCTCGTCACCCAGAACGGCGTGCCGTTCCTTCAGGCCGAGGAGCTCAGGAACACGCTCCGGGCGCTCGATACGCTCTTCCGGGATGCGACCTGCTATCTCGCGACGATCCCGACCTATGCCGGCGGGCCGATGGCCTTTGGCTGGGGTACCGACGGCGCGGCGCGGTCGACCGGACTCGAGGAACTCAGGCGCCGGGCGGAGGCGAGCGAGATCGAGTTCCGCTACTATACTCCGGAGGTGCATCAGGCGGCCTTCGCCCTCCCCGGCTATGTCGAGCGCCTCCGGCCCTGAGCGTGGGCAGATGGTGCCCACGCGTGAAACCCCATCCAAGTCATTGATTCCAAAATGAGATTAGAACTTACCTAAGTGTTCATGGTCCACGGTTCGGTGGAGATCAGGGGCCGGGAAAGGCCATCATCGGCTTCGCTCGCGGGCCGCGCAGGATATCCTGCCGGGCTTGTCGCGCCCGGGAGCGGGGCGGCCGCGCGCATCGCTGCCGTCTCCGCCATGATGATCTCCGGCTGCCCGATCCCCGTGCCCCGGCCAGAACAAGTTGATGGAGCGCCCAATCCGATTGCATCGGGCCGGGCGCTCCATCTTGCTGACTGGCCGCGATTTCCGCGTTAACAGGTGAGCCCACCTGCTTCGCAATCGCTTCAGAACCACGACGCGCGTCACTTCCGGAGGCCGGATCAGAAATCCGCGTCGAGGACGATCCGGTAGCTCGCCTTTCCGGCGCGAAGATGATCCATCGCCTCATTGACCCGGCTCATGGGGAAATGCTCGACCTTCGGCGTCACCCCATGGCGGGCAGCGAAGTGGAGCATGGTATCGACAGCGGCGCGCGAGCCTGTCGGGGAGGCGGACATGGCCTTCTGCCCCGTCAGCAGCGCCATCACCGGCACCGGGACGGGCTTGAGCACCGCGCCGACCAGGTGGAGACGGCCCTTCGGCGCAAGAAGGCCGAGGATGGCGTTCCAGTCGAGCGTGGCATTCGCAGTGACGAGGATGAGGTCGAACTGTCCGGCAGCCGCCGCCATCGCCTTGGCGTCGCGGCTCGGGAGGACGTCGGTCGCGCCGAATCCTCGCGCCTCCTCCGCCTTTTCCGGGTTCGAGGTGAAGGCGGTGACGCGGCAGCCCCAGGCGCGGAGGAACATCAGCGCCATGTGGCCGAGGCCGCCGATGCCGATCACGCCCACCCGGTCGGGCGGCGCAATCCCGAGATGGAGGAGCGGCGCAAAGACCGTGATCCCGCCACAGAGGAGCGGCCCGGCGGCGGCAGGGTCGAGGCCGTCCGGAATCGGTACGGTCCAGACCCAGTGCGCCCGCACCCGCTCCGCGAAGGCGCCGTGGTTGCCGACGATGGTCGGCTGGACGGTGGCGCAGAGATGGAATTCGCCGCGCAGGCAGGCTTCGCAATGGAGGCAGGAGCGGACGTTCCAGCCGACGCCGACTCGCTGGCCGACCGCGAGCCCCTTCCGCGCGGCGATCTCGCCAAGCGCGGTCACGCGGCCGATCGCCTCGTGGCCGGGTACGAAGGGATAGGCGGTCATCCCCCATTCGTTGTCGAGCATCGACAGGTCGGAATGGCAGACGCCGCAATGATCGACGGCGATCTCGGCATCCTCGGGATCGAGCGGGCCGGGATCGTAGCTGAAGGGCTCAAGGGGGCGGCCGGCCGATGGCGCGGCCCAGGCTCGGATCTCGGTCATGAATGTGTCTCCTGGTCTTGCAAACGGTCTCTGCAAACGCTCAACGCCCGACCGATCCAGGCGTTGCGGACCACCCCCGCTCAGCCCGCGGACGTGCGGTAGAAGTTCGGATCATCCTCGGCGGGGATGATGGTGAAGCTTATGATATCGGCAGTTTCCTCGAGCCGCGTGGCGAGTTCATCGACGCCCTTCGTGCCGCGGAGGTGGAGGCGCGTGGCGAGTTCGAGTTCATGCCCGCGGGTCCGCGAGCGGCTGATCGTCCCGGAACGGACGCCGCTCTCGCCGAGGAGTCGCCCCAGCGTCATCGCGTCAAAGGTGCCCGCGGCGGCAACCACCTTGAGCCGCATCTCGATCCTTTGCGGTATCAGGCGGTCGATGAGGCGCAGAATCCCGAGGACGACGAGGGTGGCAAGCCCGGCGCTGACCGCGAGCCAGTACATGCCGACCCCGATCAGGATACCGATCGCCGAAGTGCTCCAGAGCGAGGCGGCGGTGGTCAGCCCGTGGATGGAGACGCCTTCCCGGAAGATGACGCCGGCGCCGAGAAAGCCGATCCCGGTCAGGACGCCGTGGGCCATGCGGGTGGGATCGACAGCGATCCGGGTATCCGGCAGCAGATCGACACTCCACTCCCCCTGCCGCGTCGCCGCCAGCATCAGGATCGTGGACGCGAAACAGACAAGGGCATGGGTCCTGAGGCCGGCAGGCTTGGCGCGGAGTTCCCGCTCGAAACCGATCAGGAGACCGGTGACGAGGCTGAGGAGCATCGGGAGGCCGATGCCCTCGCTCAGGAACGCCTGCCAGATGTCATCCATGGCCTGCACATTCCGGCGTGGGGGCGCGCCGGTCAAGCCCGCAGCGCGCGAAGACCGGGGCCATCAGCAATCACTCCGGACAGTCCGACGCACAA
>CAYMOD010000067.1:6891-8681 GCA_964391945.1 uncultured Rhodobacterales bacterium
ATCGGACAAATACGACCATCGGGCCAATACGACAGGTTCGGGAACGAGTCCGGACAGGTTGCAAACAGAACCTGCGGTGCTACAAGGGCCCGGCTGCCTGGCAGCATTTCTTACATGGCGCGCAGATCGCGCGCTTCCGGGCCGGTGTCTTCCGACCCGATCTCCGGCACATCTGCCGACCAGAACAAACCGCGGTCCGTGGTTGTCGCAGCCTTGCGCTGCCGACCTTCTATTCTTGCCCGGTCCGCCTGATGTCAACAACACGACGACAGGTGATATGCAACTTCAACAACTCGGAACACCGCTCACTCTCCTGCTACTGGCAATCTTCTTCGGCGGGACATTCCTGATCTCACTCTCCATCGGCAAGAAACACGAGAATGCCGATGCCTACATGACCGCGGGCAACAAGGTCGACTTTGGGGTCTCGGCGGCCTCGATGACGGCAACCTGGATCTGGGCCTCGTCCCTCTATGCCTCGGCGACCTCCGGCTACACCTACGGCATTTCCGGTCCGATCCATTACGGACTCTGGGGGGCGCTGATGATCCTTTTCATCTATCCCTTCGGAAAGCGCATCCGGACGCTTGCCCCGCATGCATCATCGCTTGCCGAGATCCTGCACGCCCGTCACGGTACGTCGAGCCAGCTGACTCTCGCCGGATCGAATATCCTCGGCAGCGTGCTCAGCCTTACCTCGAACTTCATCGCCGGTGGCGCGCTGATCGCGATGCTGTCGCCGCTCTCGTTCTCGACGGGCGTGCTGATCATCGCCTGTGGCGTCTTGCTTTACACGCTCTGGTCGGGCCTGCGCGCCTCGATCCTGACCGATTTCGTTCAGGTCTGTGCAATGCTGGGCGCCGTCGTCATCGTCGTTCCCGCCATCTTCTTTATAGCAGGCGGACCGGCAGTCTTCGAGGCCGGGGCGGCCAACCTCACCCCGGAGCAGCAGAGCTTCTTCTCCTCGGAGGCGTTCTTCAATCAGGGCGCGCCCTATATCGCGGCGGTTCTCGCCTACGCGATCGGCAACCAGACGATTGCGCAACGCCTGTTTGCAGTGCGCGAAGACAAGATCAAGGCCACCTTCGTCACCGCGACAGTGGGATACGGGACCACGGTCATCGGCGTCGGCATGCTGGGGGTATTGGCCCTCTATCTCGGCGTCGAACCCATGAACGGAGACGTCAACAACCTGGTGCCGCAACTGGCCGCCACATATCTCGGCCCCGCGCTCCTGTGCATCTTCTTCGTGATGATCATCGGTTCGATGGCCTCGACGGCGGATTCCGACCTCTCGGCCCTCTCGTCGATCATGATGACCGATGTCTATGGTCGCAACATCGCCGGAGGGGAGCGAGCCAACCCACGGCTGATGCTCCTGATCGGACGCTTGACGATGATCCTGGCGACCGGTGCGGCGATCTACTTCGCCAGCGCCCGGTTCAACATCCTTGAACTCCTGGTGCTGGTCGGGGCGATCTGGGGGGCGCTGGTCTTCCCGGTGATCGCCAGTTTCTACTGGAACAAGGTCAACAACATGGCCTTCACGGTGTCGGTGCTTGCCGCACTGGCGGTGTTCTTCCCGGTGCGTTTCGGATGGATCGCGCTCGAAGGGCCTGTCACCTTCTTCACTGACCTTGTTGCCGTGATCGGCGTGGGGGTGATCGTCGGCCTGATGGCCTTCGGCTTCTTCGGCCCGAGGGTGGGAAGGACCGTCGGGATCCTGGCTGCGATCGCTGTCCTGCCGTTCGGAATGGGGTTCCTGCATCAGTATACGGTCCTCACCGCGT
>CAYMOD010000068.1:0-5967 GCA_964391945.1 uncultured Rhodobacterales bacterium
TTGCATCGCCTCCGCTTTCGCCGCTATGATCCTCCCGGCCGTTGGGGTGCCCGGAAGGGCTGAGAGGCTGCGTGCCGACCCATCGAACCTGATCCGGCTCGCACCGGCGGAGGGAACGGCAGGGCTGATGCCCGTCTCTCCGTCCGCGGCCCCCTCAAGGAGAACGAGAGACGCCATGAACCGGCCCGAGACCATCGCCCGCCCCGATGCCCAGACCGATGCCACCCAGACCGATGCCCCCCGGCCCGATTACGGCCGTGCCTTCGCCATCTGGCGCGCGGCGGCGGCCCCGCATTGGGACGCCTATACCCGCCATGCCTTTGTCGAGGGGTTGCGCGACGGCAGCTTGCCACGCGACTCCTTCCTCCACTATCTGCGGCAGGATTACGTCTTCCTGATCCACTTCTCCCGGGCCTGGGCGCTCGCCGCGGCGAAGTCGGAGACGCTCGACGAGATGCGCGCGGCGGCGGCGACCGTCCATGCCCTCGTCCATGTCGAGATGCCGCTCCATATCCGCACCTGCGCCGGGACAGGGATCGACGAAGCGGCACTCGAGGCAACGACCGAGGCGCCCGAGAACCTCGCCTATACCCGCTATGTGCTCGAATCGGGGTATTCGGGCGATCTTCTCGACCTCATGGCCGCCCTTGCGCCCTGCGTCCTCGGCTATGGCGAGATCGGGCTGCGGCTCCAGGGCGCGGGCGGACCCTACCGCGACTGGATCGACACCTATGCCGGTGATGAATTTCAGGCCGTCTGCCGCGCTGTCGGCGCGCTGATCGACGCTGCTCTCGTCCGGCGCCTCGGGAAGGGGTGGGAGACGCTTCCGCGGTCGGCCACCCTCGCCGCACGCTTTGCCACAGCCACCCGGCTCGAGATCGGATTCTGGGACATGGGGCTGCGCGGGCACTGACGGCTGACCCCGCGCAAGCGACTCCACATCCGCGAACGGGCCGCTATCGTAAGGCACCACCCAGCAGCCGGAGGAGGCACCGATGGACGCTACCCGGATCGACGATGTCGCCCAGCGGCTCTACCGCGCTCACGGCGACCGCGCCGAATACGAGGCTGCCCAGAAGGCCAGGGATTGCGCCGGCCGCGGCGCGGAGACCGAGGCCGAAAGCTGGCGCGACATCCGCGAGCGCATCCGCATCCTGCGCGGCGCCAATCAGAGCTGAAGGAGGCGCGGCCCGCCAGACAAGGGCGGGCCGCGCCTGGCAAGGCAGGGCGCGGGCGGCATCGGGCGCTCTTCGGGACCATCGCTCAGGCCGGTTCTCGTCTCCATTGACCGCGGCCGGGCGCGGGCGGAAACTGCCTGCCGGCATGGTGCGGGCGACGGAGGCGGGATGGAGCGGCCGGGTTTCAGGCTGGGGATCGAGGAGGAATACCTGATCATCGATCGCAAGACCGGCGATCTGGTGGTCGAGCCCGGCGAGGCGTTCTTCGAATCCTGTCGCGCCGCCATCGGCGAGCGGGTGACGCCGGAATTCCTCCAGTGTCAGGTCGAGGTCGGCACCCGGCCCCATGCCACCGTCGGCGCCGCGGTCGCCGAACTCCGGGAGCTCCGTCGCGCGGTGGCCGCGGCCGCGGCCGCGCGTGGCTATGCCGCCATCGCCGCCTCGACGCATCCTTTCGCGAAATGGCGCAAGCAACAGCATACCCGTGCGGAACGCTACGACGGGATCTGGTCGGATATCGGCCTGCCGGCCTGGCGGATGCTGATCTCCGCAATGCACGTGCATGTCGAGGTGGAGGACCCCGACCTCCGGATCGACCTCATGAACCAGGTCGCCTATTTCCTGCCGCACATGCTGGCGCTCTCGTGTTCGTCGCCGTTCTGGGAGGGGGTGGACACGCGGCTCTCCTCCTACCGGCTCACGGTGTTCGATGCGCTGCCGCGGACCGGGCTCCCGGACCAGCTGGCGAGTTTCGGCGCCTACCAGCGCCTCGTCGGGCATCTCGTCGCTGCCGGCTGCATCGAGGACGGAACGAAGATCTGGTGGGACGTGCGGCCTTCGGCGCGGTTCCCGACGCTCGAGGCGCGGGTGATGGACATCTGCCCGCGGCTGCGCGACGCCGCGGCGATCGCGGCGCTCTATCAGTCGCTGCTGGCGTTCCTCGTGCGGCTCAGGATGCGCAACCAGCTCTGGCGCCTCTATCCGCTCACGCTGATCGGGGAGAACCGGTGGCGGGCGCAACGTTACGGAAC
Source organism: uncultured Rhodobacterales bacterium (assembly GCA_964391945.1). Classification (GTDB taxonomy): domain Bacteria; phylum Pseudomonadota; class Alphaproteobacteria; order Rhodobacterales; family Rhodobacteraceae; genus Amaricoccus. The sequence goes on from CAYMOD010000068.1 coordinate 2,210, forward strand.
GGAAGGCACGCTCGTCGATCTTGGCGTGAACCGGCTCGCGCCGGTCGCCGATCTCGTCGAGGAGCTGATCGAACTCGTCGGCGAGGAGGCAGCCGAGCTTGGCTGCCTCGATGAGCTCGAGGATCTGCGGCAGATCGCGCGCGAGGGCAATTCGGCATCCCGGCAGCGCGCGGTCCATGCTGCGGCGCTCGCGGCGGGGGCGGATGAGGCCGGGGCGCTCCGGGCGGTGGTGGCGCATCTCGAGGCGGAGTTTCTGGAGTGAGTCCGCTTCCCCTGGCAGGAGCGAGGTTCATGGCCGGAGTGCGATCTGACCCGCAGGACGCCGCATCAGAGCGTTTTCAGCGAAAGCGGGTATCCCTTTGGCGGTTCGAAAACGCGACTGCTCCATGACAGGGAGCATATTCCGGGAACCGGTTCGCCGAATATGCTCTGGCCGGTGGCTGAGCGCGATCCGGCGGCTTCGGAAGCGCCGGACCCGCTGTGATGTTCCTGCTCTACTTGGTCCCGAACATCCGGTCCCCGGCATCGCCGAGGCCGGGCACGATGTAGCCCTTCTCGTTCAGCCGCTCGTCGAGGGCGGCGGTGATGATATGCACGTCCGGGTGCGTCTCGGTCATGCGCGCGACACCTTCGGGTGCGGCGAGGAGGCAGAGGAAGCGGATATCGGTCGCGCCGTCGCGTTTCAGGAGGTCGATCGCGGCGACGGCGGAATTGCCGGTGGCGAGCATGGGATCGACGACGATCACCGGGCGTTCATGGAGGTCAGGCGGCACCTTGTAGTAGTATTGCACCGCCTTCAGCGTCTCCTCGTCGCGATAGAGGCCGATGAAACCCACCCGCGCCGAGGGGATGAGTTCGAGCACGCCGTCAAGGAGGCCGTTGCCCGCGCGCAGGATCGAGACGAGCGCGAGTTTCTTGCCCTGAAGGACCGGCGCCTCCATCTCGGCGAGCGGCGTCTCGATCGTCGTGTTCGTCAGCGGCAGGTCGCGCGTCACCTCGTAGGCCAGCAGCAGGCTGATCTCGCGCAGGAGGCGGCGGAAACTCGCGGTCGAGGTGCTGCGCTCACGCATCAGCGTCAGCTTGTGCTGGATCAGCGGGTGACGGACGAGGGTGACGCGATCGTTCATGACTCTCCCTTGAGTGGCGGGGGCAGGGCGCTTTTTCCGTGCCGGCCCGGGGCAATTCCGAGATGGGCGGCGAGGGTCTCGGCGACATCGGCGAAACCGATGAGGCCAAGTGCCGCCGGTTCGATTCCCGGCCCGGTGCCGAGGACGGGCACGCGCTCGCGGGTGTGATCGGTGCCGGGCGCGGTCGGATCGTTGCCGTGGTCGGCGGTGATGATCACGAGATCCCCGGGCCGGAGCCGGGCAAGAAGAGCGGGGAGACGCGCGTCGAAGGCTTCGAGCGCGCGCGCATAGCCCGCGACGTCGCGCGGATGACCCCAGAGCGTGTCGAAATCGACGTAATTGGCGAAGACGAGATCGCCGTCCCCCGCTTCCGCGAGCGCCTCGATCGTCGCGTCGAGAAGGGCGAGGTCGTCGGGCGCCTTGCGGTGGGTGGAGATGCCGTGTCCCGCGAAGATGTCGGCGATCTTGCCGATCGCGTGGGTGCGGCCGCCGGCAGCGACGACGCGGTCAAGGAGCGTCGGCTCGGGCGGCGGAATCGCGAAATCGCGCCGGTTCGCGGTGCGGAGGAAGGTTTCGGGATTGTCGCCGACGAAGGGCCGGGCGATCACCCGTCCCACCCGCAGCGGATGCACGAGTTCCGCCGCGATCCGGCAGGTCTCATAGAGCCGTGCGAGGCCGAAGGTTTCCTCGTGCGCGGCGATCTGGACCACGCTGTCGACGGAGGTGTAGAGGATCGGCTTGCCGCTCGCGAGATGTTCGGCGCCGTATTCGCGGATCACCGGCATCCCGGCGGCGTGGCGGTTGGCGAGCACCCCGGGCAGACCGGCACGAGTGAGCAGCGGTTCGATGATCGCCGCCGGCACCGCGGGCATGGTGCGGGGGAAATAATGCCAGTCCCAAGGCACCGGCACCCCGGCGAGTTCCCAGTGGCCGGAGGGCGTGTCCTTGCCGCGCGAGACCTCGGTCGCGGCACCCCAGAGCCCCTCGGCGGTCTCGGGAAGCCCGGTCTCCAGCCCGGAAGCGAGGCGGATCGCCGGGCCGAGGCCGAGCCGGGCGAGGGTGGGCACCCGCAGCGGGCCGGAGCGGCCGCCCTCCGCCCGGCCTCCGGCGCAGGCAAGGGCGATATGGCCGAGGGTGTTGGCGCCTTCGTCGCCGAAATCCGCCGCGTCGGGCGCACCGCCGCAGCCGACCGAATCCATGACGAGGAGGATGGCCCGCGCCATCGGTTCAGGCCGTCACGGGAGGGGGCGCGATCCGGGCCATCAGACGTCCTCGGCGATCAGGGGACCCGGCTCGGGCGCGGTCTCGCCGATCTGGTAGGCCGCGCGCACCCGCGCGGTTGCGGCGGCGAGGCCCGCCTCGTCGGCGGCATGGACGACGGCAAGCGCATCGCCCGGCTCTACCGCCGCGCCGAGACCGAGGAGCGCATCGAGCCCGACGCGGTGGTCGATCCGATCGGTTGGCTGCCGCCGGCCGCCGCCAAGGACGACCACCGCGTACCCGAGTTCCCGCCCGTCGATGGCGATCACGAAACCCGCCTCCTCCGCCACGACCTCCGCCATCAGCGGCGCGCGGGCAAGGTGCTGCTCCCAGGCGTCGAGGAAGCCGGCCGGGCCGCCGAGCGCCGCCACCATGCGGTCGAACCGCTCCGCCGCTGCGCCGGAAGCGAAGGCGGCGGCGATCCGCTCGGCCCCGGCCGCCGGGTCGGGAGTGATTCCGGCGAGGGCGAGCAGTTCGCCCCCGAGCGCGATCGTCACGTCCCAGAGCCGCCCGTCGATCGTGTCCCCGCGCAGGAAGCGCGCCGCGTTCGCGACTTCGAGCGCGGTGCCCGCGGCGCTCGCCAGCGGCTCGTTCATGTCGGTGATCAATGCCCGCGTCGGGCAGCCGGCGCTGTTTGCCACATCGACGAGCGAATCGGCGAGGCGGCGCGCATCCTCGAGGGTCTCCATGAACGCGCCCGACCCGGTCTTCACGTCGAGCACGAGCGCGTCGAGGCCCGAAGCGAGCTTCTTTGCGAGGATCGAGGCGGTGATGAGATCGATCGACTCGACGGTGCCGGTCACGTCGCGAATCGCGTAGAGCCGGCGGTCGGCCGGGGCAAGATCCTCGGTCTGGCCGATGATCGCGCAGCCGGTTTGCGCAACGACCCGCCGGAGGGTGTCGGAATCGGGCTGGCTCCGGTAGCCGGGGATCGCGTCGAGCTTGTCGAGCGTGCCGCCGGTATGGCCGAGGCCCCGCCCAGCGATCATCGGCACGAAGGCGCCGCAGGCGGCGAGCGCCGGGGCGAGCATCAGCGACACGTTGTCGCCGATGCCCCCTGTCGAGTGCTTGTCCACCACCGGCCCCGGCAGGTCCCAGGTGAGCACGGTACCCGAATCCCGCATCGCCTCGGTCAGCGCCACCCGTTCGGAAAGCGCCATGCCGCGCAGGCAGACCGCCATCGCGAAGGCTGCGGCCTGCCCCTCGCTCACCCGGCCGGATATCAGCCCCTCGATCAGGAACCGGATCTCCTCGGGCGCGAGCGTCTCGCCGTCGCGCTTGCGCGCTATCGTTTCCTGCGCCAGCATCAGCAGGTGCCGCCCCTGACCGCGGCCGCGCGGGCGCCAAATGTCTCGCCCGCGCCCTCGCGGC
>CAYMOD010000068.1:6067-8675 GCA_964391945.1 uncultured Rhodobacterales bacterium
GGCCGCCGGGTGTCGTGCCCACGGCATTCTGCCGGTCGAGCACTGCGAGCAGGTTCGCGAGCACACCCGATGCGCCGATGCGGAACGTCTCCGGCCGTGCCCAGCCCGGTCCCATGATCCGGTCGGCGAGCGCGAGATAGCGCGAAGCGTCCGCGGCCGTGCGCACTCCGCCCGCGGGTTTGATACCGGCCGGCCGGCCGGCGCCCTTCACCGCCTCGAGCAGGATCTCGACGGCTTCGGGTGTCGCATTCACCTGTGCCTTGCCGGTGGAGGTCTTGAGGAAATCGGCGCCCTCTTCCAGCGCGATCGCTGCGGCGCGCGCGATCAGGTCGCGCTCGCCGAGCGCGCCGGTTTCGAGGATGGTCTTCAGCACCACGCCATGGGCGCTGCGGCGGACGGCGCGAATCGTTTCATGCACGAGGGTCACGTTGCCGGCCTGGAGCGCGCGCCAGGGGATCACCATGTCGATTTCCTGCGCTCCCTCCGAAAGCGTGTCGGCCGTCATCGCACGGACGAAATCGACCGGCAGGTCCCCGGCCGGGAAGTTCACCACCGTCGCGACCCGGATGCCGCTGCCATCGAGGCGCGCCCGGGCGCGGGCGACGAAACGGGGAAAGACGCAGACGGCGGCGACGGGACCGTGCGGGGTCCGCGCCCGGGCGCAGAGCGCGTCGATCGCGGCCGTCGTCACCCCCTCTTCGAGCAGTGTGAGGTCAAGGCAGGCGAGCGCCCGGGCGGCGTCATCGACGGGATCGGGGTGGGTATCGTTCATGCCGGGATCTCTGGCAGATGCGCTGTTCATGCTGACGCCTCCCGCAGGTGGCCCGCGCCGAAGGCGCCGGGAAGGAGGGCGCCCACCGTCGTGCGCAACCGCTCCCCCTCCGGCCCGGCAAGGATCACCGGCGTCTCCGGCGCGGCGAATTCGGCAAGCCGCTGCCGGCAGCCGCCGCAGGGCGGGACCGGCTCGGGCGCCTCGGCGACGACGAGGATCTCGGCGATTGTCCGCCTGCCCGCGGCCACCATCGCGGCGATGGCGCCGGTTTCGGCGCAGGCCCCTTCGGGAAAGGACGCGTTCTCGAAATTGCATCCGACATGGACGCTGTCATCCGGGCAGCGGATCGCCGCGCCGACGGAAAAGCCCGAATAGGGGGCATAAGCATTGGCCCGCGCCTCGAGCGCGATCTGGAGAAGGCTCATCGCATCCATCCTGTCCGCTCCGTTCGCGCGCCGACTATGCCTCCCGCCGCGCCGGATTGACAAGGGCGGCTGACGGCCCCGGCGTGGCTCAGGCCCGGGCGCGGCGCGACACCCCGGACCATGCCTCGAGCTTGCGGTAGATCGTCGAGGGCGAGAGTGCGAGGACGCGGGCGGCCTGCGGGATCGAACCATCGCAGTGCTCGATCGTCGCCTCGATCAGCTCGCGCTCGACCTCCGCGAGCGGCATGCCGACCAGCGGCCCGACCCGGTCCCGCAGATCCGCCGCCGCGTCGCCCGGATCGCCCATCCTTGCGGGGAGAGGCGCTGCGATCGGCGGCGGAGGTGCGGCAGGGACCTGTGTGGCAGGGACCTCGGCGCTGCTGCGGTTCACGTCCGGCGGCAGCATCTCCGGCAGGACGAGGGGCCCGTCGTGGAGGACGACGACGTTGCGGATGACGTTGAGGAGCTGGCGGACGTTGCCGGGCCAGTTCCGGGTCCGGAGAATTGCCGCAGCCTCGGGATGGAAGCCGGTGAAGGTCTTACCCTCCTCGCGGGCATCGCGGACGAGCGCGGTCTCGGCGATCTCCATGATATCCTCGGGCCGCTCCCGGAGCGGCGGCATATGGATCGGCACGACGTGGAGGCGATAGAAGAGATCCTCGCGGAAACGGCCGTGGCGGACCTCCTCCTCCGGGTTGCGGTTGGTGGCGCAGACGATGCGGACGTCGACCGGAACGGGCCGCGGCGCGCCGACCGGCTGGATCATCGCGGTCTGGAGGAAGCGCAGGAGCTTGGTCTGGAGCGAGAGGTCCATCTCGCAGATCTCGTCGAGAAAGAGGGTGCCGCCGTCCGCGACCGCCGCCGCCCCCGGCTTGTCGGCGAGCGCGCCGGTAAAGGCACCCCTCAGGTGGCCGAACACCTCCGATTCGAGGAGGTCGCGGGGAATGGCGGCGCAGTTGAGCGGCACGAACGGCTTGTCGGCCCGGGTCGAGACCGCATGGATCGCGCGGGCGCAGACCTCCTTGCCGGTGCCGCTCTCGCCGGTGATGAAGACGGTGGCGGTGGAGCGGCCGATCGAGCGCACCATCCGGTAGATGCCCCGCATCGCCGCCGAGCCGCCGATGAAGCCGAACTCGCCCGGCTGGTCGCTGGCGGGCTCGCTGCCGGAAGCGTCGATCTCCGTCACCCGCACCGGAAGGGTGATGGCATTGCGCACCGCCCTCATCAGCCGCGTCTCGCCGAACGGCTTGACGAGGAAGTCGAAGGCGCCGGCGCGCATCGCCTCCACCGCCCGGTTGATCGAGCCGTTGGCGGTGATCACGATGACGCGGCATTCCGGCTGACGGGTGCGCAATTCGTCGAGCAGCGCCATGCCGTCGCCATCGGGGAGCTGGAGATCGAGCAGCACGAG
>CAYMOD010000069.1:0-8661 GCA_964391945.1 uncultured Rhodobacterales bacterium
GATGCCGCAGCGCTCGCGGCCCACATGCTTGTGATACCACATCCAGGCTTCGGGATTGATCGGCTCGCCCACCGTACCGAGCAGCCGCAGGCTCGAAAGATCGGCCCGTTCGACGAACTCGGTCCCCGCCCCCATCAGCGCGCGGATCGCCGTCGGCGCGGTGTAGAAGATGTTGACCTTGTGCTTCTCGCAGACCTGCCAGAAGCGCGAGGGGTCGGGATAGGTCGGCACGCCCTCGAACATCAGCGTCGTGGCGCCGTTGGCGAGGGGCCCGTAGACGATGTAGCTGTGGCCGGTCACCCAGCCCACGTCCGCCGTGCACCAGAAGACGTCGCCGTCGTGGTAGTCGAAGACGTATTGATGCGTCATCGACGCATAGACGATATAGCCGCCCGAGGTGTGCAGCACGCCCTTGGGCTGCCCGGTCGAGCCGGAGGTGTAGAGGATGAAGAGCGGGTCCTCCGCGTTCATCGTCTCCGGCGGACAGTCGGCATCGACCTTCTCGAGTTCCTCGTGGAGCCAGATGTCGCGATCCGCCTCCCAGGCGACCTCGCCGCCGGTCCGGCGCACGACGAGCTGGTGCACGTCGTCGAGCCCCTCGAGCCCCTTGTCGGTATTCGCCTTCAGCGGCGTCCTGCGCCCGCCGCGCGGCGATTCATCGGCGGTGATCACCAGTTTCGCGCCCGAGCCCTCGACGCGCGCCCGCAGCGCATCCGCCGAGAAACCGGCGAAGACGATCGAATGCACCGCCCCGATCCGCGCACAGGCGAGCATGGCGATGGCGGCCTCGGGGATCATCGGCAGGTAGATCACGACCCGGTCGCCCTTCTTGACGCCGAGATTCTTCAGGACATTGGCGAAACGGCAGACCCGCTCATGGAGCTGGCGGTAGGTGATGTTCTCGCCCTCGCCCGGCTCGTCGGCCTCCCAGATGATCGCCACCTGATCGCCCCGGGTCTCGAGATGCCGGTCGATGCAGTTGGCCGAGACGTTGAGCTCGCCGTCCTCATACCATTTGATCGACACGTCATGCTCGCCAAGATGGGCGTTCTTGACCTTGGTGTACGGCTTGATCCAGTCGATCCGCTTCCCGTGCTCTCCCCAGAAGGCGTCCGGGTCCTTCACCGAAGCCGCATACATCTCCTCGTATCTTGCCGCATCGACATGCGCGCGGGCGATGACTTCTGCAGAGGGGGGGTGCATCATCTGATCTGCCATTGGCGTTATCTCCTCGAATCTGCCGCCGGCGCGGGCGGGGTTCGGCAATCCGCTGTCTACGGGCAATCACGGGGCAGCAGGCCCCGGAAGTGCCCGTCATCGGTTCAATACCCTTATATAAACCGTCACCACGGATCGGACACAAGAAAACATGCGCCAGCCCGGCACCATTGCCGCACGGTGGGCCCCGGCGCTATCCTCGGGACCGGGAGCAACCGTGAGGCATGCGTTCGATGGAGGCAAGAAGCCAGAATCCTGCCGGGGAGGACGGGCTGCCCCCCGCCCACGCCACGTTCGAGCGCCGCCGGCGGCGCGATGCCGCGGCCGCGCTGCCGTTCGCGGCGCTCGTCCTCTTCGCCTCGCCGCTCCTCGACCTGATGGCGGGCGGCGGCCGGTTCCTCGGCATTCCCGTCGGCGTCCTCTACATCTTCGGCACCTGGTTCGCGCTCATCGCCGCCACCGCCTCCCTCGCGCGGCGGCTGAGCCGCGAGCGGGAGCCGTGACATGCTCGCCTGGGACGTCCTGATCACGGTCTGCCTCGCCTACGTCGTCTTCCTCTTCGCCATCGCCTTCTGGGCCGACCGCCGCGCCCGCCAGGGCCGGTTCGGCTGGCTGCGCTCGCCCTATGTCTATACCCTGTCGCTCTCGGTCTACTGCACCGCCTGGACCTTCTTCGGCGCGGTCGGGACGGCGGCGCGCGGCGGCTACGAATATCTGCCGATCTACCTCGGTCCGACCATCGTCTTCACCGGCTGGTACTTCCTGCTGCGCAAGCTGGTGCGGATCGCCCGGACCCAGCGCATCACCTCGATCGCCGACCTGATCTCGTCGCGCTACGGCAAATCCCCGGTGCTCGGCGTCGCGGTGACGCTGCTCGCGGTCCTCGGCTCGACGCCCTACATCGCGCTCCAGCTCAAGTCGATCACGCTCTCGTTCTCGGTCTTCGCCGCCGCCGACGACGGCACGGCGCCCGCGTCCGAACTCACCGCCCTCTACATCGCCGTCGGCCTCGCGATCTTCACCATCCTCTTCGGCACCCGCAACGTCGACGCCAACGAGCGCCATCACGGGGTGGTCGCGGCCATCGCGACGGAAGCGGTGGTGAAACTCATGGCCCTGCTCGCCGTCGGCATCTTCGTCACCTGGGTGCTCTATTCCGGGCCCAGCGACGTCTTCGCGGCGAGCCCCGCCCATCTCGCCGCGATCGAGACGGTGGTGACGCCGCGGTGGATCACCCTCACCTTCCTCTCCGCGACCGCCCTCGTCTGCCTGCCGCGGATGTTCCAGGTCCTCGTCGTCGAGCAGACCGACGAGCGCAACCTCGCCACCGCGGTCTGGGCCTTTCCGCTCTATCTCGCGCTGATCTCGCTTTTCATCCTGCCGATCGCCATCGCCGGGCTCGACCTGCTGCCGGGCGAGAATCCCGATCTCTTCGTCCTCACCATCCCGCTCTCGCAAGGGGCGAGCGGCGTCGCGCTGTTTGCCTTCCTCGGCGGGTTCTCGGCGGCGACCTCGATGGTGATCGTCGCGGCGATCGCGCTTTCCACCATGGTCTCCAACCACATCGTCATGCCGCTCTGGCTCGGCGCCACCCGCTCCAAGGGCCGCGCCGGCGATCTGCGCGCGGTGCTCCTCGCCTCCCGGCGCCTGTCGATCCTCGCGATCCTCGCGTTTGGCTATCTCTACTTCCTCGTCGCGGCGCCGGAGGCGCTCGCCGCGATCGGCCTCATCTCCTTCGCGGGAATGGCGCAGGTCTTCCCCGCCCTCGTCGGCGCCCTCTTCTGGCGGGGCGCCACCGGCGCCGGCGCCCTCTGCGGCATCGTCGCCGGTTTCCTGATCTGGGGCTACACGCTCTTTCTCCCCTCCTTCGAGGGCAACTTCGTCCTCGGCGTCGCGACGATCGAGCATGGCGCCTTCGGCATCGCCGCCCTCAGGCCGTACGCGCTTTTCGGCCTCGAGCATTTCGATCCCCTCACCCACACCCTGTTCTGGTCGATGCTCGTCAATGTCACCCTCTTCGTCGCCGTGTCGCTCGCGAGCCGGCCGCAGCCGCTCGAACAGTTCCAGGCCGCCCAGTTCGTGGACATCTTCCGCCAGAGCGAGGCCGCGCCCGGTCTCGTCGCCCGGTCCGCGACCTCGGAAGATCTCCTCACCCTCGCCACCCGCATCCTCGGCGCCACGGAAGGCCAGAACCTCTTCACCCGCGCTGCGCGCGCCCAGGGCAAGCGCGGCGGGCTTCCCGATCCGACCGACGCTTTCATCGAGCAACTCGAGCGCGAACTCGCCGGCGCGGTCGGCAGCGCGTCGGCCCATGAACTCGTCTCCCAGATCGCCGGCCGCGGCACGGTGTCGCTCGACGGGCTGATGAAGATCGCCGACGAGACGCTCCAGCTCATCGAGACCTCCCGCCGCCTCGAGGCCAAATCCGCCGAACTCGAGGAGACCGCGCGCCAGCTCCGCCACGCCAACGACCAGCTCAAACGCATCGACGCGCTCAAGGACGCCTTCCTTTCCCAGGTCAGCCACGAACTGCGCACGCCGATGACCTCGATCCGGGCGTTTGCCGAGATCCTCGAAGGAATGCCGGACGTGAGTTCGGAGGACGCGCGCCGCTTCCTCGGCATCATCCGCGAGGAGAGCCAGCGCCTCACCCGCCTCCTCGACGAGATCCTCGACCTCTCCTTCCTCGAATCGGGGCGCATCACCTTCCACGTCGCGCCGGTGCGGCTCTCCGAGGTGATCGAGCGCGCCCTGTTCTCGACGCAGGGCCTCGCCAGGACCCAGGGCGCCATCATCGAGACGATCCACGAACTGCCCGAGATCGAGGTCGAGACCGATTTCGACCGCATTGCCCAGGTCGTCATCAACCTGATCTCGAACGCGGTGAAATACGGCGTGAAATACGGCGGCAACGTCGATCCCCGCATCACCATCCGGATCGGGCAGGGAGAGGACGGGACGGGCGCCTTCATCGAGGTGGCCGACAACGGTCCCGGCATCCCGCCCGACAAGCGCGAGGAAATCTTCGAGAAATTCGCCCGCCTCGGCGCATCGAACCTCGCCGGTTCAGCCGGGCTCGGCCTGCCGATCGCCCGGGAAATCATGCGCAACCTCGGCGGCGGGCTGCGCGTCATGCCGGACGGGCCGGGCGCGGTCTTCCGCATGGACCTGCCCGACCGGCCACCCGCAACCGCTCCCGCAGGCAGCGCCCCGGACCCTGTCACCGAAGAGACAGGTCTCAACCATGATCTGAAATCAATGGCCTGAGCATCGTTTCACGCGTGGGCGCCGGTCCATCCCGCCAGCGGCAGGATGTCCCGCAGGGGACCGGCGCGGGTCCGCTCTCCCCGGCCTCGCCAGCCGTGGCCGGATCGCCTCAGCCGCGGCGCTCCTCCCGCCTCGCCAGCATCGCCCGCCCCGCCACCATCCCGGCGAGCCCGGCCACGAGGAGCCCTCCGGCCAGAACCGTCCCGATCCGTCCCGCCGGTCCCGGGATCAGCGCCGCCGAATCGCGCGCCTCCCGCCAGAACGAACCCGCCGTCCGGTGCAGCCCGGCGACCGGATCGACCAGGTTGTCGCGCCGCCCCGGAGCGACCGGCTCCGCCCGCGCCTGCCCCTCCACCGCCTGCGCGGCGAGGATGCGGTCAAGCACCCCCGGCACCAGCATGTTCGCCATGATCAGCAGCAGCGTCCGGCCGCCGAGCCAGTATTCGCGCGCGGGCGCGACCGCCGCCCGGACGATTGCCCGCGCCGCCACCTCCGGCTCGTAGACCGGCGCCACCGGCCGCGGCAGCCGCGCCTGCCTGGTCCGCGCCCAGTCGAATTGCGGCGTGTTGATCGCCGGCAGATGCACCGCCGTGAGGGCGATCCCGCTGCCATCATGGATGAGCTCGGCCCGGAGCGAATCGGTGAAGCCGCGAATTGCGTGTTTGGCGCCGCAATAGGCCGCCTGCAACGGGATGCCGCGGTAGGCGAGCGACGATCCCACCTGCACGATCACCCCGCGGTCGCGCCGCCGCATCTGCCTCAGCGCCGCCATCGTCCCGTGCACGGTGCCGAGATAGGTCACCTCCGTCACCCGCCGCAGCTCCGCCGGTTCGAGATCCGCGACCTCGGCGAAGACCGTCGCCATCGCGTTGTTCACCCAGATGTCGATCGGCCCGAGTTCGGCCTCGATCCGCTCGGCAGCCGCGAAGACAGCATCGGCATCCGCAACGTCGAGCGGAATCGCGATCGCCCGCACTCCCGCCGTCTCGACCTCGCGGCGCGCCACCTTGAGCCCGCGCGAATCACGGGCCATCAGCGCGACCGCCGCGCCGCAGCGTCCGAACCGGATCGCCGCCGCCCGTCCGACGCCCGCCGAGGCGCCGGTGACCGCCACCACCGCGCCGCGCAGATCGGGCCGGTTGTCGTGATTCAGGAACATGCGCCCCTCCCTCTCTCCGCCGCCAACGTCATGCCGGATCGGGAGTTCCTGTCCTCGGCTCCGCGCAAGGGCCCGGACACGCAAACGGCCCGCGGCGCATCTGGCGCCGCGGGCCGTGAAAAGCCATGGGCGGGCGCACCCGCCCGGGCCGGTCAGAAGCGGAACGTCAGCCGCGCCGCGAGCGTCTGGAGCTCGACATCGTCGTCGCCGAAATTGTTGACATCATGCCAGAGATACTCGACACCGCCGGACACGGTCTCGGTGAAGCGGTGTTCGACACCCGCGCCGGCGACCCAGCCGAACTCGCTCTCGCTGGAATTGCCGCTGTCCTCACCGTCGAGCCAGGCCGCGCCGCCCTTGACATAGGCCATCGTCTGCTCGGTGAAGGCGTAGCCGCCCTTCAGCGTCGCGCGGACGAGATGGTCAAGTTCGGTGTCGCCGGCATCCATGTCGAGCCAGTCATAGGCAAGCTCGCCACCGAGGATGAAACCGCCGAAATCATGGTCGTAACCGGCATGGGCACCGATGAACCAGTCGTCGTCGTCGTCTTCGGCATCGGCATCGGCCCAACCGGCCTGGAGACCGGCATAGGGCCCGCTCCAGTCGATGACCGGCAGCGGCGCCGGGGCCGGTGCCACCTCGACGACGGGCTCGGGCTCGGGCTCGAAGATCAGCGCGCCGGCAAAGGCCGGAGTCGTCATCAGGGCAGCGGCGGAAGCCGTGAGAAGCAGTTTCTTCATGGCTGGTTAATCTCCCATTAAAAATTCCATGCGCGTCGTGCGCATGAGGAGAACCTAGCCGGAGATGAGGATGCGGCAAACGAGCAGCAGCCGAAACAGTGTGTTTCGCGCACGGCCGTGCCTTTATGACAACAGTATCCGCCGTGACCGGTGCCTTGACCTCGGTTGCGGCGTGGTTCCGGTGGGAAACGGGCGGGGAAGCCCCGCCCGAACCCGATCAGAAGCGATAGTTGACGCCGAGCGTCACTGTCTGCACGGTCACGTCGATGCCGCTGTCGTCGAAGTCATCGGCTTCGTGATAAAGATACTCGATACCGGCGGAGACGTTGTCGGTGATCAGATGCTCGATACCGGCCCCGGCAACCCAGCCCCATCCGGAAGCGCTCTCAGTAAATCCGTTGGCTTCAGCTTCGCCATCGAGCCACATGCCACCGCCCTTCACGTAGAGCAGCGTGTTGCCGAGGCTGTAGCCTCCGCGTGCCGTCAGCCGTACCAGATGGTCGATCTTCGCATCTGCATCGTAGGCGTTACCGTCATCGCCGGTCACGGTGGTCGACGGCTCGGCTTCCGGCCGCACATATGCAACCTCGCCGCCGAGAACAAAGCCGTTCCCGAAGTCGTAATCGTAACCCAGCTGGGCACCATAGACGACATCATCCTCATCGGCGCTGAAGTCGGACACTGTCACACCTCCGGCAGCGATCGTACCGACATCGGCGTCCACGTTGCCCCAGCCGACCTGAAGACCGGCGAACGGCCCGGTCCAGCTCGGGATCGGCGCGGGCGCCGGGGCCGGCGCGACCGTGACGACGGGCTCGGGCTCGGGTTCGAAGATCAGCGCGCCGGCATAGGCCGGGCTCGTGAGGAGGGCAGCAGCAGCAGCCGAGGCGAGCAATTTCTTCATGGTTGTGAATCCCTTGGTAACGTTCGGTATACGAGTAACACGCAGCAGATGTATAGCCCAGAAAAAAGAAACGCATAACGTGCAAACCGCCACCTTGCCACGTTCTTGGCACAACTGTGCCCGAACCGCCACACCGGTGTGGACTACCCTCCTCTCGTCTGCACATCTTTCCCGAAGCCACCGGTTCCCGAAGCCCCGGCGCGGTTGCGCAGGAGGCCGCCCGTCCCCAGATCCCCAGGCGGCAGATCCCGGGCGGCCGGTCGCCTTCCGACCGATGCGCCACATGGACGAAAGCGAGGCCTCCCGTGACCCTCGGCAATTTTCCCTGGCTCCTGCTCGGGCTCGTCTCGGTGGCGCTCGGGGTGATCGGGCTCGTCCTGCCGCTGCTGCCGACGACGCCCTTCCTCCTGCTCGGCGCCTACGGATTCGCGCGGTCCTCGCCGCGGCTGCACGCCTGGCTCATCCATCATCCGCAGCTCGGCGGCTACATCCGCGACTGGCAGGCCCACCGCGCCATCGACCGGCGGGCGAAACGACTCGCGGCCGGGATGATGGTGGCCGCCTTCGCGCTCAGCGTCGCCCTCGGCCTCGCGCCCGCGCTCCTCGCCGTGCAGGGCGCGGTCCTCCTCGCCGTGGCGGCTTTCGTCCTCTCGCGCCCCTCGCCGCCGCCCGGCTGAGGGGGCGCGTGGCCGATCTCGTGCCGGACGCTGGCGCGCCGCCCCTGTCGGATCTAATGTCGGAACTTCGACAGGCGCCCGAGCAACCTTTCGGCGGCGGACCGGCAAGGCTGGCGGTCCTGCGGCCGGCTTCCGTTGCTGATGAAGGCAGGGGAGTGATGAAACCATGGCTACGGATCGTCCGCTGATTTCCTTCGTGGTCGCGATGACGCCCGACCACGTCATTGGCCGCGACAACCGCCTGCCCTGGCACATTCCGGCCGATCTCGCGCATTTCAAGCGCATGACGCTCGGCAAGCCGGTGGTGATGGGCAGACGCACCCATGACGCGATCGGCCAGCCGCTGCCGCAGCGCCACAACATCGTCGTCACCCGCGACCGCGGCCATGAGGCCGAGGGTTGTACCGTGGTCCACGGTATCGACGAGGCTCTTCATGCGGCGGGCGATGTCGCGGAAATCGCGGTGATCGGCGGCGCGCAAATCTTCCGCGCGCTGATGCCGCGCGTCGACATCCTCCACCTCACCTATATCCATGCCGCGATCGAGGGCGACACGTATTTTCCCCAACTCGATTCCGGCGCCTGGACCGAGCATCACCGCGAGGAGCGCGACGTGGGTCCGAAGAACGCCTACCCGCTCACCTTCCTCACCTGCCACCGCCGCCGCCCGGACCAGGCCCCGCCGGCGTGACCCCC
>CAYMOD010000070.1:0-8609 GCA_964391945.1 uncultured Rhodobacterales bacterium
CCGTCGGCGTCGGCCAGTCCGAGACCATGGTCGCCGACATGACCGACGTCTTCGTCCTTCTGCTCGCGCCCGCGGGCGGCGACGAGCTCCAGGGCGTGAAACGCGGTATCATGGAACGCGCCGATCTCATCCTCGTCAACAAGGCCGACGGCGATCTCCGCGCCGCTGCCGAACGGACACGCGCCGATTATGCCGGCGCGCTGCGTCTCCTGCGCAAGCGGGGCGACGAGCCGCAGGGCTGGCCGAAGGCGCTCGCGGTCTCCGCCCTGACCGGCGAGGGCCTCGCGAAGGCATGGGACGCGGTCGAGACCCTCGACCGCTGGCGCCGCGAGAACGGCGTGCACGCCACGCGCCGTGAGGATCAGGCCCTTGCCTGGTTCCGCGAGGCGGTCGAGCGCGAGCTTCTGGCCCGGCTCAAGTCCACTCCCGGCGCCGTCGAAGCGCAAGCGCGCCTCGCTGAAGCCGTCGCCGCCGGCACCATCACGCCCGATGCCGCGGCCGGGGAACTCGTTGCCCGTCTCTTTCCGGGCGCGGCCGCGGCGGGCTGACCTCCTCCCGACTTGCGCCGCACCCGGCGCGGCCTACACTTGCCCCGACCGTCCGGAAAGGAACCCCGTCCATGAGAATCACCACGCTTGCCTTCACTGCTGCCTTCACTGCGGCTCTGGCCGCGATTCCTGCCGCCGCCCACCATGGCTGGGGCTCGTACGATTCCGAAGCCGCCACGACCATCGAGGGGCAGATCGAAACGATCACCATCGGCAACCCGCATGGCGAGATGACGATCGAGCACGAGGGCGAGATCTGGCTCATCATCCTCGCACCGCCTTCACGGATGCAGGCGCGCGGCGCCACCGCCGACCTGCTCCAGCCGGGGGTGCCGGTGTCGGCCTACGGCTTCCCGCGCCGCGACGGCACGCCCGAGCTCCGGGCCGAATGGATCGAGGTTGACGGCGAGCGCATCCCGCTGCGCTGAGATCCCGGTGCACGAGTTCCTCGCATGGCTGGAGGCATCCGGCCTCGCCGCGACGCTGCGCCAGTCGATCTGGCTCTATCCTGCGGCCAACGTCATCCACGTCCTCGGCCTGATGGGCTTCTTCGCCGCGGTCGCCGCGATGGATGTCTGCCTCCTGCGCAGCCGGAGCTTCGGCGAGGCCGGCGTCGCGATCGCGCGCCTGCGCCCTGTCGCCGCGGTCCTTCTCGTGGTGATGGCGGTGAGCGGGCTCGCGCTCTTCCTGCCGGAAGCGACCCATATCGGCCATAACCGCTTCTTCCTGTTCAAGCTTGTCGCGATCATCGCCGCGCTTGCCAATGTCGCGCTGCTTGAAACCGCGCTCCGCCGCCCCCATCCGGGCGCCGCGCCGCCCGCCGTCCTGCGGGTCTCGGCGATCGCCTCGCTCGCCCTCTGGCTCATCGTCGCCGCCCTTGGCCGCCTCATCGCCTATGTCTGAGTCGGCATCGTGTGGGATTAACGAACAGGCAGGTTTTATCCACGCTTTGAAATCAAGGGCTTGATGGGGTTTCCACGCGTGGGCGCCTTTGCCCCCGCCGGTCGGTCCGCTCCCGCAGCAACCGGTTCCGGGCGAAGACGCGAGGCGGCTCGGGACTTGACGCCGGCCGGCACCACGGCTAGGGAACGCCGGTCTCGGGCGCGCCGCGGGCGCGGCCTCCCGTATTTCTCCCGACCCTGAAGGATCCCAGCCATGTCTCGCCGTTGCGAACTGACCGGTAAGGGCGTGATGACCGGAAACAACGTCAGCCACGCCAACAACAAGACCAGGCGGCGCTTCCTGCCGAACCTTAACGACGTGACGCTTGCGAGCGAAACGCTGGGCCAGAGCTTCCGCTTCCGGATCGCCGCCTCGACGCTCAGGACGATCGACCACCGCGGCGGGCTCGACGGCTTCCTCGCCCGGCAGGCCGACCGCGAACTCTCGCCGAAGGCGCTGAAGATCAAGCGCGACATCGAGAAGGCAGGCGCCTCGCCTGACGATAAGGCCGGCGCCTCGCCTGAGGAGAAGGCCGACGCCTCCGCCTGAGGGCTCACGCCGACCGAGGGCCGGCCGGACACGAGCATCGGGAGCGCCGGGCCGGCCGCGCCGCTTCCAGCCCCGTTGTTTCAGGAGGTCTCCATGACTGCCACGGCCCTGCGCGCGCTCACCGCCGCCCTCGTCCTTCTCGCCGCTCCCGCCACGGCGGAGACCCTGGCCGAGGCCGACGCGCTCGCCATCGCGGACGGCAGCGCGCACGCGGCAGGACCGGCCGCCCGCGCCGGCGCGGGCTACGTGACGCTGACCAACACCGGCGACGTGGACGACCGTCTCGTTTCCGCGACGAGCCCTGCGGCCGAACGGGTCGAGCTTCACGAGCATCTGCTCGAAGACGGCATCGCCCGCATGACCGAGATCGAGGGTGGCATCCCGGTCCCTGCCGGCGAAACCGTGACCCTCGAACAGGGCGGCATGCACATCATGTTCCTCGGCCTGACCGATGCCTGGGGACCCGACGAGGTCGCCGTCACCCTGGTGTTCGAACAGGCCGGCGAGATCGAGGTCGTGCTGCCGGTCGCAGCGGCCCCTTCCCATGGCCATGACGGCGATCATCATCCGCACGAGTGATGCGCGCCGATCATACTCCGTGCTTGCGGGCGCGGAATATGATCGGCGGCCCAGAAGTCGCTTGCATCCCGGCGCTCTTGATTCCATATGCGCGTCCCTGACGCCAACGCACGCGCCTCTGTAAGTCCCACTGTCTCGGGTAGATGACCCGCACACGGGCGACTCACGTAGCGACGGTAACGTCTCTTTTGGAACTCCGGGCCAAGCCCGGGACTGATGGAGATGCGCATGCTTGACGCTGCCGCCCTTGCGGGGGGTTACCCGCACGCACGCGATGTTTACCCCGCATCCTCGGCCGCGACGCCGAAGCAGGAGGCCTATATCCGCTCCGCCGAATACGACGGGCCGGTGATGGTCTTCGACCTCGACCTGCTGCGCGCCAAGTACCGCGCGCTTTCGACGGGCCTCGGCGACGCCAGCATCCACTATGCCGTCAAGGCCAACCCCGCGCCGGAGGTGATCGCGACCCTGCGCGATCTTGGCAGCCGGTTCGATGCCGCTTCCCGCGGCGAGATCGCGCTCTGCCTGAGCCTCGGCGTGCCGGCCGAACACATCGCCTTCGGCAACACGATCAAACGGGCCGCCGACATCGCCTGGGCCCATTCCGTCGGCGTGCGCCAGTTCGCCGTCGATGCCGAGGCGGAACTGCGCAAGGTGGCGAGCCACGCCCCCGGCGCGCGGATCCTCGTCCGGCTCCTGATCGAGGAATCGGAAGCCGACTGGCCGCTCTGCCGCAAGTTCGGCGCACCGGCGCGCGAGGCGCTCCGACTCATGGACCTCGCCCGTTTCCTCGGGCTCGAAGTGGCCGGCATCTCCTTCCATGCCGGCTCCCAGTTGCGCGAGCCGGTGATGTGGCGCTCGGCCCTCGATGCCGCGCTCGCGCTCTGGACCGAGGCGCGGGAGGCCGGTCATCCGCTGTGGCTTCTCAACATCGGCGGCGGCTTCCCCGCCTCCTACGGCCAGGAGATGCCGGCCACGGAGGCTTATGCAGCCCAGGTCATGGCCATGGTCCGCGCCCGGTTCGGCAACGAGATCGCGGTGATGGCCGAACCCGGCCGCGGCCGCGTGGCCGAGGCCGGCCTCATCCTCGCCGAGGTGCTCCTCGTCGCGCGGAAGTCCGAAGGCGAGCTTGCCCGCTGGGTCTATCTCGACATCGGCAAGTTCTCGGGCCTCGCCGAAACGATGGAAGAGGCGATCCGCTACCAGTTCGAGACCGCGCATGCGGGCGAGACCGGCGCCTGCATTCTCGCCGGGCCGACCTGCGATTCGGCTGATGTCCTCTACGAGAAGCGGCCGGTCCAGCTCCCGCTCGCGCTCCGCGACGGGGACCGGATCCGGATATTGTCCTGCGGCGCCTATACGAACTCCTACTCCTCCATCGGGTTCAACGGCTTCCCGCCGCTTCGCGCCGCCTATCTCGACTGAACCCGGGATCGACTCTGGCGCCCGCCCATGCTGTCATCTCCGCCGTCGTCCGGCGGAGTGACACATGCTCATCGCCCAGATCACGGATCTCCACATCGGCGCCCGCGGCGAAACCTTCTTCGGCGGCTACGAGCCCGCCGGGGCGGTGGCGGGCGTGGTGGCGCGGCTGAATGCGCTCGACCCGCGCCCCGATCTCGTGCTGCTGACCGGCGACGTGACCGAGAATCCGACGCCTGCGGCCTATGCCGAGGCACGCGGTCTGCTCGCGCCGCTCGAACTGCCGATGGCAGCGATCCCCGGCAACCACGACAACCGCGACCTCTTCCGGGAGGTGATGCTGGCCCTCGGCGCGCGCGTCGGGGATGGCCGCTTCCTCCAGCTCGATTTTCATGCCGGACCGCTCCGGCTCATCGGCCTCGACACCGTGGAGGATGCGCTCGCACCGGGCGGCCGCCTCTGCGAGGAACGCCTCCAGTGGGCCGCGGCGCGGCTCGACGAGGAGCCCGAGCGCCCGACCGTCATCGCCATGCATCATCCGCCCTTCGCGACCGGGATCGGCGGCATGGACCGGATCGGCTGCGCGAATGGCGATGCCCTCGCGGCGATCGTCGCCGGCCGCAGGAACATCCGCCGCGTTCTCTGCGGCCATGTCCACCGGGCGGTAACGGCCGACTGGGCCGGCACGACCGCGACCATCTGCCCCGCCGTGGCCTGGGAGCTCAGGCTCGACCTCCACGACGACGCCGCACCCGTCCATCAGCGACAGACCCCTGCCTTCCAGCTTCACCGCGCCGCCCCGGATGGCCACCTCCTGACACACACGGTCTTCATGACCTGAGCAGACGCGGGCCGTCGAGACTCCGGCAGGTTCCAACCCGGGTTCGAAGTCAAGGGCTTACAGTGGTTCCACGCGTGGGCGATTCTCACCGTCCGTATGCCGCCGCTCATCGCGGCGGCGGCAGCACCAGGGGGCCGCCGCCCAAGCATTCGCGGTCGAGGACATCCTCGCCACACGAGCGCGGCTCGAGATCACGGTCGAGGCAGAGCCGCACCTCCATCACCCTCCCCTCGCGGCAGGTCACGATCATCCCCTCGGGCCCGACCTCCGGGTTGAGAGCAAGAATCGCATCCTCGAGCCCTGCCGCCGTCACCGCACCCGGCGCCGGATTCGGCAGGGCAACAGCCGCAACCGCCTCGCGCGCCAGAGCAAAATAATCATCCGGATCGAGCCCCGAACAGCGGCCATGCTTCTGCCACTGGTACCAGGCGAGGCCCCCACTCCCCATCAGATCGGCCATCGCTCCAGTCTCGCGCCGGGACGGATCGCGCCCGCTCGTGTCGCACCATTCCGGCCAGCCAGATTCGTATTGCGGCCAAAGCCCGTGCAATGTGAAGCCGAAGCCGCTCCCCGGCCGACATTCCGGCGCGCCTCGTTCGTCGCCATCGACTTCGCACCAACTCGGGTTCCAGCTCAACGCGAGCAGATAATAGTCGAAATCGCCCGCCTCCTGCGCCCATACCGCCGGTGCGGCGAGGATGAGGGCGATGGCATGGAGGAGGCGCATCGTGCGAAACCCCTTTATTCGGCGGCAGAGCTTCCGTATATACCCTGCCACTCCCCACCAAGACCACTGGAAGCGCGCATCCTCGCCTCGCGGTTTCGGCCCGGGGAGATGTTGGCGTGACGAGAAGGGCTAGAAGACCATGGCACTCCCCCTGATGCAGAAGGCAACCGCCGTCTGGCTGATCGACAACACCACGCTCACCTTCCAGCAGATCGCCGAATTCTGCGGCCTGCACGAGCTCGAGGTGCACGGCATCGCCAACGGCGAGGTGGCGCAGGGCATCAAGGGATTCGACCCGATCGCCAACCGTCAGCTCACACCGGAGGAGATCAAGCGCTGCGAGGCCGATCCCAAGGCGCGCCTCAAGCTGATGAAGAACCCCGCCGCCGAAGGCGAGGAGAAGCGCAAGGGTCCGCGCTACACGCCGCTCTCGAAGCGGCAGGATCGGCCGGCCGCGATCGCCTGGCTCGTCAAGTTCCACCCGGAACTCGTCGACAGCCAGATCAGCAAGCTCGTCGGCACCACCAAGCCGACGATCCAGTCGATCCGCGACCGCACCCACTGGAACATCACCAATATCCAGCCCGTCGATCCGGTCGCGCTCGGCCTTTGCAAACAGACCGAACTCGACGCCGCCGTCGCCAAGGCGGTCGGGAAGGCCCAGCGCGACGAGGTCATGAGCGACAGCGAGCGGATGCGCCTCGTCTCGACCGAGCAGTCGCTCCAGATGGAACCCGAACCGCGCCTTCCCTCCGCCATCGCCGGTCTCGAAACCTTCTCGCTCACGGGCAACCGGAACGAGGACGACGAGCAGCCAGTCCGCGACGCGCCGACCCGCGAGAATGCCAAGGCCGAAGCCGAACGGCTCTTCAACATCGACGCCCCAAGGACCGAGGAAGACGAAGACGACGATTCGCGGTAACCGGATCGGCATCCTGCGGCATGGGCGGCAACAACTAGGTTCCCACCGTGAATGCGCCGCCCCTTGGCGTCGGCCATCATGCACTCGGTCCGCGGGCTGATCTGGCTGGATCGTGGTAACGGCCTGAATTGATGTGGGCCGCGCTTCCGCGCCGCCGCGAACGGATCACTCGGCGAGACAGCAACCGCGCCGCGTCATCGGCACGAGTCGTACGGGTTGCAATACTCGACCGATTTGCTCACATTCGATCAACGGGCCGGCGAACGAGTCGGTCGCTTTCGGAGCCAGCGGGTCCGACATGATCGTCTGTTCCTGTACGTGCATCACCGCCCGCGATATTCGTGCCGCAATTTCCTGGATGCGGGCCGCCGACCCGCACACCCTGATTACCCCCGGAAAGATCTACCGGGCCTTGGGCAAGGCGCCGAATTGCGGCGGCTGCATCCGGTTGTTCGTCGCCGAGATGCGCCGCAGCCGCGATCTCGAAGTGCCTGCGGGCGACGTCCCGATCGAGCTTCGCTGCCTCCGCCAGAGTTCAGTCGAAGAGGGCTGAGCACGCGTCTGTTCAGCGGCGTCCCCGTGGGTGAGCCAGGAGCGCTTTCCGATCCGATTGCAGCGGACCGGGCGCTCCATCTTGCTGACTGGTCGCGACTTGCGAGTCAGAAGGTGGGTCCATCTGCCTCGAAAGCGCTCTGTTCAGCCCTGCCCGGTAGCCTTGGCGTCGGCTTTCCGTTTCATTCCCGCCGACGGAATATACCCGTGCTCTGAAGCGGAAACAGGAAGACAGCGCGAATGGCGGAAACAGAGGCGGACCCCGATCAGGTGGCGGACGCAACATGGGTCAGCCGGCTGCACCTGCGGCTCGGGCGGCTGCTGATCGGAGCCGTCAACCTCATCCGGCCGCGGGTGACGCTCGGCGTCCGGCTTGTGGCCTTCGACGTGGAAGGCCGGGTCTTTCTCGTCCGCCAGACCTATATTCCGGGATTTCACCTTCCCGGCGGCGGTGTCGGCCCCGGCGAGACCTGCCGGGAGGCGGCCCTGCGCGAGGCGCGGGAGGAGGGCGGCCTCCGTTGCCCGACCCCGCCGGAGCTCTTCGGCATCTATCTCAATCTCGCCCTCGCCCGGCGGGACCACGTCGCATTGTTTATCGCCCGCGGTGCGGAAGCCGGACCGGAATCGAGCGGCGGGCTCGAAGTGCGCGAGGCCGGCTTTCATCCTCCTGATGCGCTCCCCGAAGCGACGACTCCCGCAACCCGGGCGCGGATCGCGGAAGTGCTTGCCGGACGTCAGGTCTCAGACATCTGGTAGAGATCCGGAGCCACGGGACCGGCGACAATTACCAGTCCCCATGAAGAATTCCACAAGCCTCGACGTCAGCCGCACGTCAGCCGCGCCACTGGGCCTTGAGCGCCTGCACGTCGCGGAGTCGCTGCGCCGCGGCCGTCCGTCCCTCTTCCGAGGCCGAGTCGAAGGCTGCCTGTGCCTCGGCCTCGATCTCGGCAATTATCTCGGGATTGACCTCACTTCGCGGCAGGGCACGTTCCGCGAGCACGCTGGCCGCCTCGGGCGAGACCTCGGCAAAACCGCCGGTCACGAGATATTCCGAGACCTGCCCTTCCGCCGTCACCGAGACGAAACCGGGCCGGAGCGTCGTCAGGAACGGCGCATGGTTCGGCATCGCGGTGAAATCCCCTTCGGTGCCGGGGATTTGCACACGCACCGCTTGCAGCGACGCGAGCCGCTGCTCGGGACTGACCAGATCGAACTGAAAGGTGTCGGCCATGCGTTCAGGCCGCTTCCGTCGCCATGCGCTCAGCCTTCTTCACCACCTCGTCGATGCCGCCGACCATGTAGAAGGCAGCCTCGGGCAGGTGGTCGAACTCGCCGGCGACGACACGCTTGAAACTGTCGATCGTGACCTCGAGCGGCACCTGAACGCCGGGCGAGCCGGTGAAGACCTGTGCCACATCGAACGGCTGGCTGAGGAAGCGCTGGATCTTGCGGGCGCGGGAGACGGCGAGCTTGTCCTCTTCCGAAAGCTCGTCCATGCCGAGGATGGCGATGATGTCCTGAAGCGAC
>CAYMOD010000071.1:0-8576 GCA_964391945.1 uncultured Rhodobacterales bacterium
CAAGATGGCCGACCGCGGCCAGATCACCGGCGCGGTGCTGGACGGCCCGCTGGCGTTCGACAACGCGGTCTCGGCGGCGGCGGCGCATATCAAGGGGATCGTCTCGCCGGTCGCGGGGCAGGCCGACATCCTCGTCGTGCCCGACCTCGAGAGCGGCAACATGCTGGCCAAGCAGCTCGAGTATCTCGGCGATGCCGATACCGCCGGCATCGCGCTCGGCGCCAGGGTGCCGATCGTGCTGACCAGCCGCGCCGATGCGCGCGACACCCGGCTCGCCTCTTGCGCGATCGCGGTCATGCTCGCGCATCACTACCGCGTCAGCCCGCCGTGAGCCCGGCGATGCGCTCGATCCTCGTGGTCAACGCCGGCTCGTCGAGCCTGAAGTTCCAGATCTTCGCGATCGAGGGTGATGACCTGGTGCGGCAGGTCCGCGGTCAGCTCGACGGGATCGGCGTCCGGCCCCGGCTCCGCGCCACCGGGTCGGACGGGACGGGAATGGTCGCGCGCGACTATCCGCCCGAGGCGATCGCCGACCTGCCTGCGGCGCTTGCCGAGACCCGCGCCTGGCTGGCCGGGCTGGAGGGGCTGGAACTGGTGGCGATCGGCCACCGCGTCGTTCACGGCGGCGCAGACCACGTGCGTCCGGCTCTGCTCGATGCGGCGGTGCTCGAGCGGCTCGCGGCCCTGCAGGAACTGGCGCCGCTGCACCAGCCCAACAACCTCGCACCGATCCGGCAGGCGATGGACATCAACCCGGAAGTGCCGCAGATCGCCTGTTTCGACACCGCATTTCATCGCGGCCACCCCGCCGTCGCCGACACCTACGCCCTGCCGCGGGCGCTCTACGACGCGGGCGTGCGCCGCTACGGGTTTCACGGTCTCTCCTACGAGTATGTGGCCGAGCGTCTGCGCGCGCTGGCGCCCGAGGCGGCACGCGGCCGGGTGATCGTCGCGCATCTCGGCAGCGGCGCGTCGATGTGCGCGCTGGCGGACGGCCGCAGCATCGAGAGCACGATGGGCTTCACGGCGCTCGACGGCCTGGTCATGGGCACGCGCCCGGGCCAGCTCGATCCCGGCGTGGTGCTGCACCTCATCGCCGACAAGGGCATGAGCCCCGAGGCAGTCTCGGATCTGCTCTACCACCGCTCGGGGCTGAAGGGCCTCTCCGGCATCAGCAGCGACATGCGCGACCTGCTGGCGAGTCCCGATCCGAACGCCGCCTTCGCCATCGACTGTTTCGTTCACCGCGCGGCACTCGCCGCGGGCATGCTCGCGGCCGCCCTCGGCGGACTCGACGCGTTCGTGTTCACCGCCGGCGTCGGGGAGAACGCGCCTGCCATCCGCGCGCGCATCGTCGAGCGGCTCGCCTGGCTCGGTGCCGAACTCGACCCCGCCGCCAACGCGGCCGGCGGATCGCTCATCTCCACGGCGGCAAGCCGGATCGCCCTCCACGTCATCCCGACAGACGAGGAGCTGATGATCGCCCGCCACACGCTCTCGCTGCTCCGGGCCCGATAACCCGGAACTGGTATCAGGCTCCGGCTGGCCAGAACGCGCTCGAAGGATGCAGCGTCCCCCACCCGCGCGCCCACGAAAGGTTTGCGCCAGAGCGTCTTCAGCGAAGGTGGATGCCACTTTCGCTGTTCGAAAACGCGACTCCTCAATGACATGAAGCATATTCGGCGAACCGGTGTTCGTCGAACATGCTCTGGTGTCCCGCCCGGCGGCGCGCTCGGTTCCCCGGATGGCACAAGCGCGTCAACGTCAACGAGAAGGCGGTCTCCTTCCTCGGCGTCAGAGCTTCAGGCGGCCCGTCCGCTGCATGATGCCTTTTTCGAGTTCCAGAATGATCATGACAGTGAGGCCAATCGCCACGATCAGGAGCCCGTCGGCAAGGCTGATCGGGCGGGTCTCGAAGATCTGCTGCATGATCGGGAGATAGGTGAAGGCGAGCTGAGCCAGAATCACGATGCCGATGGCGATCAGGACCGCAGGCGTCCCCCTCGTGCCGTGCCAGTTGAACGAGGTCATATGAAGGTAGCGCACATTGAAGAGGTAGAAGATCTCCATCACCACAAGGGTGTTGACGACCATGGTCCGCGCCATCTCGAGGTCTGATCCTCTGCCGAGAGCATAGAAGAAGATGCCCAGCGAGGCGGCGAGGAACAGGAACGAGACAAGAACCACACGCCAGATCAGGAAAGGTGTGAGCAGCCCCTGATCGGCGGGCCGCGGCTTGCGCTGCATGATGTTCGGCTCGGCCGGCTCGAATGCCAGCACGAGGCCAAGCGTGGCGGTCAGGATCAGATTGATCCACAGGATCTGGACCGGCGACATCGGCAGGGTGAAGCCGAACAGGATAGCGGCAATGACCGTCAGGGCTTCACCGCCGTTGGTCGGCAGCGTCCACGCCGTCACCTTGCGGATGTTGTCGAAGACGACCCGTCCCTCATGCACCGCAGCGACAATGGAGGCGAAATTGTCGTCGAGCAGGACCATCTGGGACGCTTCCTTGGCCGCGTCCGTTCCCTTGTGACCCATGCCGATGCCGACATCGGCCTGCTTCAGGGAAGGCGCATCATTCACGCCGTCCCCGGTCATCGCGACGACCGCTCCGGTCGATTGCAGCGCCCTGACTATCCGCAACTTGTGTTCCGGACTTGCCCGGGCGAAGATGGCTGTCCCGGCCGCGACGGCGGGCAGTTCGCTGTCGGAAATGGCGTCAATCTCATGTCCGGCAAGGACCTGCGGGTTCTCTCCAAGGCCGAGTTGCCAGCCGATTGCGGCGGCGGTGGCCCCGTGATCGCCGGTGATCATCTTCACCTCGATTCCCGCCGAATGACACTCGGCGATCGCGGCGATGGCTTCTTCGCGGGGAGGATCGATGAAACCGACAAGTCCGAGAAAGACGAGCCCGTCTTCGAGATCGGGGAAGTCGACCCGGGTGGATGCCGGAGACGCTGCCTTCATGGCAAAGCCGAGCACACGCTCGCCTTCGGCCGCCGCCTCGGCGATCCGGTCTGTCCAGTACCCGATATCGAGCGGAGCTGTGCCGGCGCCCTCGGCCTGAGCGCTGCACATCTGCAGGAGTTCGTCCGGCGCGCCCTTGACAAGGATCCGCCTCCCGTCCTCCGGAGCCTGGTCGAGCGTCGCCATGAAGCGGTGCCTGGCATCAAACGGGATCGCGTCGAGACGGGACCACTGGCTGCGCACTGGATCCGGCTCCAGCCCGGCCTTGATCGCCAGCACGACCAGCGCGCCCTCCATCGGATCGCCTGCCACTGTCCACTGGCCATCGACTTCATGGAGTTGAGCGTTGTTGCAAAGAAGGCCGGCCAGGATCAGCGGCTCGCTGGCGGACAGGAGGCTGGCTCTCCTGTTCTCGTCAGGCCCCGTTTCCAGCTGTCCCTCCGGCACGTAGCCCGAGCCGGTAACCATCACGCGCCCACCGCTCACCTCAAGGCGACGCGCCGTCATCTCGTTGTGAGTCAGGGTGCCGGTCTTGTCGGTACATATGATCGATGTGGCGCCGAGCGTTTCGACTGCCGGCAACTGGCGGATCGCCGCGTTTCGCTGCGCCATGCGCTGGACGCCGATGGCGAGCGTGATCGAGATGACCGCGGGCAGACCTTCCGGAACGGCTCCCACAGCCAATGCCACCACAGCGATCAGCGCGTCCGGCCAGGCATAGCCGCGCAGCATCACGGCAAAGACAAACAAGGCGGTCGCAATGGCAAGGGTGATCCAGGTGAACTGGGTGCCGAAGCGGTTGATCTGGCGCAGGAGGGGTGTCGTCAGGGTTTTGACATCACTGAGAAGGGCGCTGATGCGCCCGATTTCGGTGCTGATGCCGGTCGCGATGGTGACGCCGGTCGCTTGTCCTGCAGCAACGAATGTACCCGAATAGGCCATTGAATGGCGGTCACCGAGTGCGGCATCTGCCGAGGCTGGAGCGTCCCGCTTCTCCGCTGCGACCGATTCACCGGTGAGGATCGCCTCTTCGATCAGCAGTGAGCGTGTGCGGACAAGGCGGAGATCGGCCGGAACCCGATCTCCCGCCTCCAGCAACACGATGTCGCCCGGCACGATCTCCTGCACCGGCACGCTCTCGCGCCGTCCATTCCGCAGGAGCCGAGCCGTTGGGGCGACCAGGCTCCGGATTGCATTCAGTGCCTTCTCGGCTTTGCCTTCCTGCACGAAGCCGACGATTGCATTGACCAGCACGACGGCGAGTATGACGGCAGCATCGACGTAATGCCTCAGCAATACGGTCGCGACCACCGCGGCGAGAAGGAAATATATCAACGCGTTGTGGAACTGCGCCAGAAACCGGAGAATCGGATGGCGGCTGGCGGTCTCCGGAAGCTTGTTGGGCCCATGCAGGGCAAGGCGCCGGGCTGCTTCGTCCGCTGCCAGACCAGAGGGGCTGCTGCCGACCGCCTGCAGGACCTCCTGGACATCGTCGGCATGAAAGCGCGATTCCGGGGGCGTGAGCGAGGGGCCGTGCTGTTCGGAATCAACAAGCTTATTCATCTCTTCCCCGCAGTTCAGGCCGTGTCTGGCCGGGTGGCAGCCGCTCTGGGAGCAATCGCTTCTCCCTGGCCACGGTGAAGACGCAGCCGCCCGGCGGCCGCTCGAAAAGGCGCATGTCGAACACCTTTTCGAAGGCGCCGGGCTGTCGGAAGACCGTGGAGCGGTTCGCTTCGAGCGACCGGGCCGCGCCGGAGAGTGATCCGGCGCGCGCTACAGCAGGAAACAGCCGCAGGTCGACCCGGTTGGTGAGGTGTGAGCCCCTGCAATATGCCTTGCGACCTTCGCCAGTCGTCGTGCCACATGAGCTTCATGGTTTGCTCCTCGATGCAAGGCCGGCAAAGGCCGGCTGCAACCAGTAGCTGAGGGGCATTGCCATGCGCAGACTACCAATGGCTACCGCAATACCTGATCTTCTTGCTAGCCCGCCCTTGCCCATTGCAACAGCGTCAACGGGATGCGAACGGCCTTGCCCGTGACGTCGAGGACGGGCCACCGACCAGTTGACCAACCCGGGCCCGATTCTGGTGTTCGCCTCTACAGGTGACGACGCGAGCCAGTAGCCGAAGAAATGAGATCGGCCAAGGCGCAAGGTATGCTAGAGAAGCCGGGCTGACCGCCCTGCAGTCAGCCTTGTCCTATGCGCTGGTTTCACTGCTGTCGCGCTCAATTTTCAAGGAGATCCGAATGCCGAACGTGAAAGTCGCTGTCGTTTTCTACTCCACCTATGGAACCAACCATCAGGTTGCCGAAGCAGCCGCGGAAGCCGCGCGCGAGGCTGGCGCCGAGGTCCGGCTGCTGCGCGTGCCCGAGACGGCCCCGAAATCGGTGGTCGAAGGGCAGGATGCCTGGAAGGCGCAGGCGGAGAAGATGGCGCATATACCCGAGGCCAGCGCCGGCGACATGGAATGGGCGGACGCCTACTTCTTCTGCGCGCCTACCCGTTTTGGAGTCGTGGCCAGCCAGTTGCGGGCCTTCATCGACACGCTGGGCGGACTCTGGTCAAAGGGCGCGCTGGCTGACAAGGCGGTCACGGCAACGACGAGCGCAGAGAACCGGCACGGCGGCCAGGAGTCGACCCTGCTCAGCCTCTATACCACCTTCATGCATTGGGGCGCCATCATCGTGCCCCCTGGCTACACCGATCCCAGCATGATCGAAACCTTCGGCAATCCCTACGGGTTCTCGACGGATGCGGGGGCATTCGACGAGAAGGGCCGGGCGGCGGTCGCCCATCAGGCGAGGCGCCTTGTGAAGTTCGCGGAGAAGATCGCAGCGTGAAGATAGCCGGAAGGTGCCGCCCGATCAGGACGGCACCTTCCGGCCTGACGCGTCCGCCGGTCCGGCGCGCCTCTCGCCGCTTTCAGCAGAGCGAGGGTCTCGTCGCGCACCAGCGGCTCGGGCTCCAGCAGTTCGGGGTTCCAGCAGGACGCCGGTATCACGAGATCGGCGGTGTGCCGGCACGGTCGGGATCGGCTTCCTTCATCCCGAGGTGGTGCGCACCGCTCGTGGCGTCCCGACCTCATCGAAGGCCGCGAGTGTC
Organism: uncultured Rhodobacterales bacterium; assembly: GCA_964391945.1. Lineage (GTDB taxonomy): Bacteria > Pseudomonadota > Alphaproteobacteria > Rhodobacterales > Rhodobacteraceae > Amaricoccus. Next base: position 6,074 of record CAYMOD010000071.1, read on the forward strand.
TTTCCCACGTCCTCCGGCTGAAGATGTCGTGCATCAGGTCGAGAAGCGCGCCGGCAGCGGGCGGACGAGTTCGGCATCCCGGAGGGCGACCTGCGGCTGCAGCCGCAGGTCGGTCAGCATGGTCTTGCGCCCGCCCACGGTCCGGCGCCGGGGTCGTCTCGCCTGCCGGCACAGGTCGTGCGGCAGCATAATCTGCAGCAGCCCGGTCCTGAGCGCCAGCGCCTCGCCGAGGCCGATGATCGAGCCGCCATTGATGGCGCGACGAGGCAATCGGCCCTGATCCGCTCCCCTGTGCGCAGCGCCTCGATCGCCGTGGCCGGGGCGCCTATTCGGACCCTTCGGCCGTGACCCGGAAGATCGTGCCGTTGGCATCGTCGCTGACCAGGAGCGCGCCATCCTGCGCGACGGCAAGGCCGGTCGGCCGGCCCCAGACCTGGTCCTCGTCGAGCACGAAGCCGGTCATGAAGTCTTCGTAGACGCCGGTCGGTTCGCCGTCCTCCATCAGGGCGCGGATCACCTTGTAGCCGGTGCGCAGCTCACGGTTCCAGGACCCGCGCATCGTGGCGAACGCGTCGCCGTGATAGTCCTCCGGAAAGGCGTCGCCGTCGTAGAAGGCAATCTGCATCGTCGACGAATGCGCCTGGAGCAGGACATCGGGCACGAGAACCTGGTCCTGGAGATCAGGGCGTTCGCCGGCGTGGGCAGGGTCCTCGTTGCCGCCGGCATAATACCACGGCCAGCCGTAGAATCCGCCTTCCTGGATGGTGGTCAGGTAATCGGGCGCCAGATCGGGGCCGATGTGATCGCGCTCGTTGCCCGTGCACCACAGGGCGCCGGTCTCGGGCTGGATGGTCATGCCCGAGCAGTTGCGCAGCCCTGTCGCATAATTGCGGACGTCAGCGCCTTCCGGATCGAACACGCGCACCACGGCCCGGTTCTCTTCATCGCCCCAGGCGGCGCCGATCCCATGCGTCTCTTCGTGGGCGCCGATCTCCTCCGCCGACATCTCCGGCATGCCGCCGGCGACGTTCGAAGCCGATCCGATCGAGACGAAAAGGTATTCCCCGTCGGGAGACACCGCGAGATCGCGCGTCCAGTGCCGCTCGGTGGGGATGTCCGGGATGATGACTTCGGCTTCTCCGGCCGCCGCGCGGTCCCCCTCGCTGTAGGGGAAGCGAACGACCTGACTGGCCTCCCCCACATAGACATGTTCGGGGTTCTCGGGCGGATGGAACGCGATGCCGAACGGCCGGTCCAGGCCCTCGGCGAACACTTCAGGCTCGGCCGGCAGGTTCTCGGCCGCATCGGCGGCAAAAACGGAGATCCGGCCAGCTTCGCTTTCGGCGACGAAGATATCGCCATTCGGCGCAATCCGGATGACGCGGGGTTCGGTCAGACCCTCGGCGAACACCTCGACCGCGAAGCCCTCCGGCACCTCCGGCATCGCGCCTTCCGGCGCCGGGACCACGGTGGCCATGTTCTCGAAATCCGGCGCCTCGGGATCGTTCTCCGTATGGCTCGGGGGCGGCAGGTCGTCGGGCGTGATATGCCGGCGCACGCCGGGGGCGTCGGGCTCCCATGTGCCGAAGGCGGCTTCGCCGGTGAGCACCTCCTGAGCATGCACAGGTATCAATGAGACAAATGCCAGTGGCAGGCTCATCAGGATCGTCGATGCGCGCATAGATTTCTCCAGACGTTTTCCCGTGGTGGGCCGCTGACCCGTAGTGGCAGCGACGCATCCTGCGGGCTTTGGTTGCGCGGAAGCAATAGAAGAAACTTGAGAAAAGTTATCATCGAGACCTGCAGGAGCCTCCCGCCAGCGGTTGGATTCGTCACGGTCCACAATATATTCTGGTGGAACTTCGTGGCCTCGCGCAAGGAGCGCATCGGGCAGGCCGAGGCGGAAGGGAGGGCCGGGCGCTTCGACACCGTGTCCGGCGATCCCGAAGAATTCATTCCGCTGCCGGCAACTCCGTTGAAGGGCGCGACCAGGACGGCAGGGGCCTTGACCCTCGCGGCATATTCGCGCCTCAGGGGCGTATCGTTCCCTGAACATCCTTGCGAGCGGCGTATGTTGTCGAGGCCCGCTCAAGGACACACCATCCTCCCAGGAAAGGAGAGAGATCAGACATGACTGACGACAACAGATCTTCGCGCATCGGCAAGATGGGCCATTCAACGATGAGCACCGGCGCGCCCGCGCCGAGTGACCGCAACTCGCTGACGGTGGGGCCGGACGGTCCCATCCTTCTCCACGACGTCCATTTCCTCGAGCAGATGGCGCATTTCAACCGCGAGAAGGTGATCGAGCGTCAGCCCCATGCCAAGGGATCGGGCGCCTTCGGGACGTTCGAGACGACCGAGGATGTCTCCGCCTACACCAGGGCCGGGCTGTTCCAGAAGGGCGTCTCGACCGAGATGCTGGCACGGTTCTCGACCGTTGCCGGCGAGATGGGCAGCCCCGACACCTGGCGCGACGTGCGCGGCTTCTCGCTGAAGTTCT
>CAYMOD010000072.1:0-8547 GCA_964391945.1 uncultured Rhodobacterales bacterium
ATGTCGATCAGCCGCTCGGCCTTGCGGCTCGGCTTGCCGGCCACGTACATTCGCGACGTGTCGCCGTACCAGCCATCGACGATCACCGTGACATCGATGTTGAGGATATCGCCGTCCCGCAGCCGTTTCTCGCTCGGGATGCCGTGGCAGACCACGTGGTTGATCGAGATGCACGAGGCATGGCGGTAGCCCTTGTAGCCCACCGTCGCGGATTTCGCCCCGGCCTCCCGGACCATCTCGTGGATCGCGGCGTCGAGTTCGATCGTCGCGACACCCGGCGCCACCAGTGGCGCCACGCGATCGAGGATCCCGGCCGCGAGTTGGCCCGCGGCCCGCATGCCCTCGAAGTCTTCGGGATCATGAATGCGGATACCGTCCCGGTTCAGGCGGCCGTGTCCGTATTCCTGGATTGCTGCACTCTCGCTCATTGCCGCCATGTAGACGTTCCGCGCCGTCAAATCAAACCGCTGATTGGATGACGCGCGCGCCGAAACCGGTTATGGCGTGCAGAATGCGCCGGAAACGAAGACAGAGCATGGGAAATCCCACCGCCGCGATGCTCGTCATCGGCGACGAGATTCTCTCCGGCCGCACCCGCGACAGGAACCTCGCCCATCTCGCCGCTGCCCTTGCCGGGAAGGGGATCGACCTCCGGGAGGCGCGGGTGGTGCCCGATGTCGCCGCAGAGATCGTCGCGGCAGTGAACGCGCTCAGGGCCCGCTACACGCATGTCTTCACCTCGGGCGGGATCGGCCCCACCCATGACGACATCACCGCCGATGCGATCGCCGCCGCCTTCGGGCTTCCGATCGGGGTGCGCGAGGACGCCCGCGCGGCCCTCGCCACCAACTACGCGGACCCCGAGCGCGAACTGAACGAAGCCCGGCTGCGGATGGCGCGGGTGCCGGAAGGCGCGGTGCTGATCGACAACCCGATCTCGAAGGCGCCGGGATTCTCGGTGGGCAACGTCCATGTCATGGCCGGCGTGCCGGCGATCTTCGTCGCCATGCTCGAGGGGCTGCTGCCGCGCCTGGCCGGTGGCCGGCCGCTCCTCAGCGAAAGCCTCTACATCGAGCGCCCCGAGGGCGAGATCGCCGGGCCGCTCCGCGAATTCGCCGGACTGCACCCGGACCTCTCGATCGGCTGCTACCCGCAGAACCGCGGCGGTGTGCTCGGCTGCATCATCGTGCTGCGTTCTCCCGATGCCGACGCGCTCGCAACCGCAAGGGCGCAGATCGAGGCGAAGCTCGCCCGTACAGGCGCCTGAGCACAGCGGAACCCACGTCCCGCAGATCCCTGTGTGCGCAGGGTGTGGCAAAATTAACCAAGAATCTTCTATTCCATAGCCGGCACACAACGTGCGATTGACGGCATAGCATTAGTTATTAATGTCCTAATTAGGGACATGATGGGGTAACATTCTCATGCGTTCTTTATTGCATTCACTCGACGACTTGTCGAGGAAGCCGGTGATCCGTGTCGGTTGGGCCGATGTGGCAAAATCGATCACCATTATTCTTCTGGTATTGTGGTCGATTTCTGGAGACAGCATCTATTTTAACGAGATGCTGCTCTTCCTGCGAATGCCACTTTTCTTCTTTGTCTCGGGCATGTTCGCTCTGCGCATCCTGACCCGGACCAATCTGGTCGAACTCGTTTCACAGCGCGTCGGCAACCTCCTCTACCTCTACGCCCTCTGGTGCGCGATGCTCTTTGTCGGTATCGCCCTGCCCCTCTACCTGGTGCGGGGAAGCGCGATCGACCCGATCGGCCAGCTCGACATCTTCTGGGATGTCAATTTCAACATGTGGTTCCTCTACGCCCTGGCGGTCGCCACCGCCTTTGCCTGGGCGGTGAGAAAGCTCCCGGTGCTGCTCGTGCTCGCGGTCTCGGTCGCCGCTTATCTCCTCAGCGTTTCCTCCGGGGAGTGGCGCTACCTGCCGTTCCTCGAGCGGATCGTGCGACTCTTCCCGTTCTTCTGGATCGCGCTGATCGCGTTCCCGCTGATCCGCGAAGGAGTGGAGCGGTATTACCGCGCCTGGCCTTTGGCGCTCGGGGTCTTCTTCCTTGCGTCCTGGCTCGTCTACGATTCGCCGCTGATCGACCAGGGCTGGCTCACCTTCACGATCACCCTCGTCGGCATCGCCGGCACGCTCGGCTTCTCGCGGCAGATCGCGGCCTTCGGCTGGAGCCGGGTGCTGACGGTGGTCGGGGCCTCGACCCTCTATATCTACGTCATGCACAAGATCGTGCTCTTCTACCTCGATTACGGGCTCGGCACGCTCGGGATCGGGGAGAGTCTCGGCCTCGCGCTGCTCAAGACGCTGGTCGTGGTGGCGGTCTGCACGATCCTTGGCCGGACGCTCGCGGCGATGCCGGTGACGGCATGGCTCTTCCGCGCTCCCTGGCTGGCGGCGCCCGCGCCGCGACGCGGTGGCATGCCCGGCACAGTTGCGCACGCCGCGTCCGCTAACCGATGATTTTTAAACCATAAAACACTTGAGTAAAAGCACTTAGGGAGTACGGGTATGCCAGATTACTCGACGAATTGGCATTGCTATCTGGCGCGCATGAAATGGCGTCTGCGCGTCGCGAACCGGCGGCATCGTATCGCGCAGGCGTTCGGCCTGACCACCCTGACCCGCCAGCAGGCGCTATGGGACTGGGGGCTCGGTACGGATGAACAGGCGATCACCTACCATTACGCCCTGAACAACGATCATCTTCCCGATCTTCGCCAGCCGGTCTGGCTGAACGAGAAGATCCGCTGGCAGTTCCTCAACCACCCGAACCCGCTGATGAGTCTCGCCGCCGACAAGGTGGCGGTCCGGGACTACCTGCGCCACGCGGGGGCGACGATTGCCGCGCCCGAACTCATCGCCGCCGGCGACAGCCCCGAGGATTTCCTCCGGACGCCCCTGCCCCGGCGCTTCGTGCTGAAATCGACGCACGGCTCCGCGCAACTCCACATCGAGGACGGCGCCGGCCGCGCCAGCCGCACCGCGCTCGCCGGAATGATCGGCGAATGGAACCGTCGCGACTGGTGGCGCCGGTGCGGGGAACTCCATTACCGCGGCATCCCCAAGCGCTGGCTGGTGGAGGAATACGTTCCCGCCCGTCAGGAAAAGCTCGAATACAAGATATTCTGCTTCATGGGCGAGCCCCGTTTCATCACCGTCATCACCGAACGCGACGGCACCAGTTTCCGGCGCGTGACCATGGATCGCGACTGGAACCGCATCGCCTTCACCACCCGCGGCTTCGCCCCGGACCCGCGGACGTTCGCGCCGCCGCCCGAGCTCGACACCATCCTCGCCGAGGCCCGGCGCCTCGCCGCACCCTTCCTCCACGTCCGGGTCGACTTCCTCAAATTCGATGGTCGCCTGGCCTTCTCCGAACTCACCTTCGCGGCCATGGGCGCGCTGCTGCCCTTCGAGCCGCTCGAGGCCAACATCGAGACCGGGGCGCTGATGGACCTGTCGCAATCCGAGAGTCGGCTCGCTGCAGGCAGGCAGACTGCCCGGCGCCTTGGCTGGCCCGTTTCGTGCCCGGCCGCGGAGTCCGCGATGGTTGCCAACGCGGCCGGTCCGGCCGTCGCCATGGCGCGTTCGGCCTGACGCGTGCCTGTGCGTCCTCCGCGCCAGGCGGTCGCCCAGAAGGCCGGTGGCAACGATCCTGAACGGCGACCCATCGGCAAGAAGGCCCTCGCCAAAGCCAGTGGCGCATGGGAATGACTGTCACTGCAGTGGCGAATGCGCGAACATCGGGAGCTGATGAACATTAAGGGCTGATGAAGTCAGCGCGGCCCGATCCGATAGGCCACCAGCCGACCATCCATGCTCATCGGCGCGAGCACGATTCCCTCTCCGGGCATGAAGCCGAGATCGGCGCTGCCGGGCGCGAGCGGATGCAGCTTCTCAGCCTTGCCTTCGGGATCGATGCGGAAGAGCCCGCCCGCAACCCAGTCGGTCGCGAGCCAGTTCCCCTCGCCGTCGGGCTCGAGCCCGTCGAGATTGCCGATCCCCTCGCCGCTGCCGACCGGCGCGATCTCCTTCGTCTCGAGGTCGACCCTCAGCAGGCGGCCCGGGCTCTCGGTCGTCGCATCCTCGCGCATGCCAGTGCCCCAGCTCGCAACGAAGAGGCTGTCATCCATGACCTTGAGCCCGTTCGGATGCTCAAGCGCCTCGTCCTCCAGCCAGACCGAGAGCGTGTCGCCTTCAAGCCGATAGATGCGATTGCCGATCATGTCGGAAGCGTAGACCCGCCCCTCGTCGTCGACCGCGGCATCATTGAGGAACTCGGCCCCCTCTGCCGGCCACTCGGCGGTGCTCTCCCCCGTCGCGGCGTCGATCGCGACCAGCCGGTCGATATCGGTAACGTAGAGCGTGTCACCATCGAGCGCGAGCCCCTTCGGCCCGTCGAGCCCGCTCACCCAGTCCGACTCGATCATCTCGCCCACAGGCGAGACGCGCGAGATCCGGCCATTGCCGTCCTTGTCAAGCGGCTGTCCGCCGACATTCGAGACGTAGATCGCATCCCGCTCCGGATCATGGAGCGCACTCTCCGGCGCGTCGAATCCTTCAAGCGACCAGATCTCCTCGGCGTCCCGCGCCGCCGCAGGCACTGCCAGCGCCACCAGCGCCGCAACGAGCACCATCCGTGATCCTGTCACCGCAACCTCCCGATCCTTGTCTCTATCCGGAACCCGGCCGAATCTGTGTCGCGACCGCGGGGCCGTCAACCGCAGTAGCGTGACGGCAGGTTTCGCACGCACTTCCGGGTCAATGACCTGATCCGATCTCACGTATGGGCAACGGCGACCGCATCTGCGGTTCCGCGCTTCCCCTGAGGCGCGAAATCGCCTATAGGGCTGGCTTCGCGAGCGCCGCACCCTTGGAGGCGGGCCGCGTCATGTGACAGGATTCAGGAGCAGGATCATGGCTGAGACATCCGTTCTCAACGCCGTGGCGCGCCCGGGGACAGGCAAGGGGGCCGCCCGGCAGGCACGTCGCGAAGGATACATACCCGGGGTCGTCTACGGCGGCGGCGAGGCGCCGGTATCGATCAACATCAAGTCGAACGAACTTCTCAAGGAACTCAAGGCCGGCCGGTTCCTCACCCGTCTGGTGATGCTGCGCGTCGACGGCAAGGACACCCGCGTGATCTGTCGCAGCGTCCAGCGCGACGTGGTCAAGGACCTGCCGATCCACGTCGACTTCTTCCGTCTTTCCGAACGGAGCCTCATCAACCTCTTCATTCCGGTCGAGTTCGTCGACCGCGAGAAGTCCCAGGGGCTCCGCCGCGGCGGCGTGCTCCAGGTCGTGCGCCCGGAGATCGAGCTCGTCGTCACCGCCGGCGATATCCCGGACAAGATCACGGCGTCGCTCGATGGTCTCGACATCAACGACACCATCCACATCTCGAACGTGACGCTTCCTGCCGGTGCGCGGCCGACCATCACTGACCGCGACTTCGTGATCGCCAACATCACCGCCCCGTCGGGCCTGAAGGCGGCCGAAGCCGAAGCAGCCGAGGAAGAGGAAGCGGCCGAAGCCTGATTCCCTCTCTCCCGCAGACATGCTAGAGCGTTTCCCGATCCGATTGCAGCGGACCGGGCGCTCTGTCTTGCTGACTGGGCGCGATTTCCGAATCAACAGGTGGGTCCACCTGTTTCGAAATCGCTCCAGACGTCACGCGCCGCGGCCAGTCCGCGGCGCAAGCGTTTCGGAGGTGGCATGAAGCTCTTCGTCGGCCTCGGCAATCCGGGGCAGCAATACGCCCGCAACCGCCACAATATCGGCTACATGGCGGTAGACGCCATCGCCGAGGCACACGGCTTCCTGCCTTGGCGCGCCAGGTTCCAGGGTTGGGCCACCGAAGGCCGGTTCGGGACCGGGAAGGTGCTGCTGCTGAAACCCGGCACCTACATGAACCTCTCCGGCGACAGCGTCCGCGCCGCCACGCGTTTCTTCAAGCTCGCGCCCGAGGACGTCGTGGTCTTCCATGACGAGCTCGACCTCGCCCCCGGCCGCATCCGCGTCAAGAGAGGCGGCGGCACCGCCGGCCACAACGGCCTGCGCTCGATCGCCGCGCATCTCGGCCCCGATTTCATCCGCGTCCGCCTCGGCATCGGTCATCCCGGCGACAAACACCTCGTCACCCCTTATGTCCTCGGCAACTTCGCCAAGGCCGATGATGACTGGCTCGTGCCTCGCCTGAAAGCCATCGCCGCCGCCGCGCCAGACCTCGCCACGGGCGACAGCGTCCATTTCATGAACCGCGTTGCCCAGCCGGACGCGCCGAAGCACAACCGGACGCCGCAACCCGCCGCAACGCCCGCCCCGGAACCTGAGCCTGACACCCGCAGCCCGCTGCAGCGTCTCGCGGACCGCTTCCGGTAAACCTCGACGCCTCCGACTCCGTCCCCCGGCTCTGCGGTCAATCAGCTCTGTGGCCAGCCGGTCTGCGACAGACTGAGCCCCGGCCGGTGTCTCTACCGCCGATCATCCTGGTGATGCCTGTCCGCATCCGGGGGATGCTCGCAGGAGCGCCGCTCTCGCCGGAGTCGCTCTTGCCGGAGGAGGCGAGCACCTCGCACACACCCGCTTGCGCAGGCGCCGGAACGCCTGAGCTCAGTCCTTGCGGAAGAATTTCCTGTCACGCGGCTTGCCGTCCCAGCCGGTCGATTTCGGCCGCGGCTTGCCTTCGGGACTCGCCGGTCCCCCAAAGGGTTTGGCGAAGGGCTTTCCGCCCTGCCGAGGGCCCTCTTCACTGCCACCGCGGCGAAAACCCCCCTCGCCTCCACGACGGAAACCGCCCTCGCGCGGACCCGTTCCTTCACGCGGCCTCGCGTCGGCTTCGCGCATCTCCCACTTCTTCAGGAGCACCGGCGGGAAGCTGTCGCGGCCCACCTTGCCCTCATGGGCCCAGACGCAGTGAACACGGTCATCCTCGACCGACTCGACCGCCATGCGCATCGAACCGGCCGTAAGCACGACCAGATCCCCGATCTTGAAATTTTCCATGACGTAACGTGCTTTCCTGGGGTTCGGGCCTGCCCGGCCCTGGAGCGGCCGCTTTCGCGCGGCCGAACGCTTTCCCTATCCTTACACGGACCGTGCGGCAAGCGGCATCCACCGCTGCTCACGCCGGTTTGTGCCCGGTAATCAGGACTTCGAAACGTGCTCGGGCTTTCCCTTCCGCCTGGTGCTCGCCAGATCGTGGAGTTCCTTCTCGCTCATCGATTCGTACATGCTCTTCGAAGCGCCCTGAAGATCGCTCTTCTTCGTATCGCCGCGCTTCGCGGAAAGGGCAGCACCGGCCGCCTTCTGCTGGGCCTTTGATTTCGCGGGCATGGGCTTTCTCCCTCAGTGCTGCGCTTCCCTTAACGCATCGGCGGCGCCCCCGGTTGCGGGGCCTGACCACGCGACGGAGATCGGCCGGCGCCTGAGGGAGCCTCCTCGATCAGGTCCTCGATGAAGAGGCTGAGAAGCTGCGTGCGGCCGCTGACGCCAGCCTTGCGGTAGATCGCGTTCGACTGCGCCTTGACGGTGCCCTCGCTCGTCTGCCGCATCCGGGCGATCTCTGCGATCGGGAGGCCCTTCACGGTGAACCAGGCGACGTCGCGTTCCGAAGGCGTCAGCCCCCATTCGGTGAATCGCGTCTCGAGATGCTCGACGAACGCGCCGGACACCTGCCGGAGCCGCCCCTCCATTACCCGGTTCCGGCGCAGCGCCCTGACCAGCATGCTCGCCCCGAAGACCGCACCGAGCAGCAGCCCGAGCGCCGCGCCGAGTTCCATGATCTCGCGCTCGCGCCAACTCAGAGGCTCGCGCGGCAGACCGAGCACGCTCGCGCCCGTCTCCCAGACGAAAAACAGAGCACAGACGAGTTGAATGCCGAAAATGACCACCAGCGGTAGTGCGAGCGGCAACCGCCGGCGGATCTCGCGGAAGACGCGCGCGTCAACCATGCCCCCACGCCTGCGGTGGTGGCAGGGAAGAATCTTCCTCCTCCGTCAGGTCGCGCAGGATCTCGCCGGTACCGCGATCGATCACCACCTCGCGGCGCCGACCGGGTGCCTCGCCGATCACACGGGTCCGCCCGAGGAGCGTGCGTTCGATTTCCACGTCCGTGTAGCCCTCCGCCTGCATTTCGGCCGCGATTTCCTCTGCGACATCCGCGAGCGCCGGAACAGCGATCGCCGTCAACGCCGCGAGCACCGCCAGCCGCACGCCCACCCCACCTGCTGCCATTCGCCACCTCCCGGCGGCCACTCTAGCTCCTGCGGCGCCATCCCGACAATCCATCCTGAAAAAGGCGAGGGGCTGACCGTCAGTTCCGGTCAGCCCCTGCCCACTCGATTACACTTCTTACTCCCTACTCACCCAACTACCCACTCACCCAGCGATCCTACCACTTACTCACCAGCATGGCCTGCCTCGCGACCTATCGGCGACTCGTCGTCCGGTCTGTTCCGTTCCGGCGGGTCCACGAGAGGCAGCTACGCCCGTTCGGGAGCCGCGCGCTATCCACGTCGGGTTTATC
>CAYMOD010000073.1:0-8409 GCA_964391945.1 uncultured Rhodobacterales bacterium
CTGGCTGATCTCGCTCAACAAGTTCTCGAAGGACCGCTTCCTGAACGTCGGCCCGCTCAAGCCCGAGTGCGACCAGCTCATCGACATCTCCGGCGAGGAGATGGTGATCGTCCACGACAACCCCACCTTTGCGGAGCCGCATGACGCGACGATCATCCATCACTCCAAGATCAACCCGGTCCACATCTGGGACCGCAACGATCCTGTCTTCGATGACGCAAAACGGCAGGCCGAGGCAGACGGCGTGGATCTCGAAACCGCAGGGGAGGTGATCCGTGACGGTAACAAGGTGCGCGTCTACATGTATTCGGTGGCGCCAACCTACAGCCTCGAGGAGTTCACGGTCCGGGAGGGTGATGAGGTCACCGTCTACGTCACCAACATCGACCAGGTCGAAGACCTGACCCACGGCTTCTGCATCATCAATTATGGGATCAATATGGAGGTTGCACCGCAGGCCACCGCCTCGGTCACCTTCACCGCGGATCAGCCGGGTGTCTACTGGTACTTCTGCACCTGGTTCTGCCATGCGCTCCACATGGAGATGCGGGGACGCATGATCGTCGAGCCCCGGTCTGCGTGACGATGATACTTCGGAAGCCCTTCCGGCTCCTCTCCGTGGTGGCGGGATGTCTCGCCGCCACGATCACCCTGTCCGCTGCCGCGGCAACGCAGAACGTCGCCCCGGGCACGGCGCTCCAGCCCGTTCTGGACGCGGCATCGCCCGGCGACGTGATCCGCCTCGAAGCCGGTGAGCATGCCGGGCCCGTCGTGATTGCCACGCCCATCGTGCTCGATGGGGAGGAGGGTGCAATTCTCGCCGGCTCCGGCGAGGGCAGCGTCGTCCGCGTCGAGGCATCCGACGTGACCCTGCGCGGCCTGACGATCCGCGGCTCCGGCGACAAGCTCGACAAGATGGATTCCGGCGTGTTTCTTGACAAGTCCGCGCATCGCGCGCTGGTCGAGGGCAATCTTCTGGAGGGCAACCTCTTCGGTGTCTACGTCTGGGGACCGGAGGAGGCGATCGTCCGCGGCAACACGATACATGGTCGGCAGGTTCACATCACCAGCGAGACCGGAAGCGGCGTGCGGATCTGGAACTCTCCCGGCTCGGAGATCCTCGATAACGAAATCCGGTTCGGCGCTGACGGTATCTACGTCCATACCAGCAAGCAGAACGTCTTCCGTGGCAACACGATGCGCGATGTCCGCTTCGCGATCCACTACATGTACACGAATGACAGCGAGGTCTCGGGCAACCGGTCGATCGGCAACGATCTCGGCTATGCCATCATGTTCTCGCATCGGCTCGAGGTGCGCGACAACATTTCCGAACGCGATCGCGATCACGGCTTCATGTTCAACTACGCGAACTATTCCCGGGTCGAAGGCAACATCGTCCGCAATGGCGGCGAAAAATGCGTCTTCATCTACAACGCGAACTTCAACGAGCTGCGGCGTAACCGGTTCGAGGGATGCGAGATCGGCATCCACTTCACCGCCGGCTCGGAAAGCAACACGATCAGCGGCAACGCCTTCATAAGCAACCGCAGCCAGGTCAAGTACGTCGGCACCCGCTTCGTCGACTGGTCGGCGGAGGGGCATGGCAATTACTGGAGTGACAATGCCGCATTCGACCTCGACGGCGACGGGATCGCCGATCAGCCCTACCGACCGAACGACGTGATCGACCAGGTTCTCTGGCGCAACCCGATGGCGAAGGTGCTGGTGACGAGTCCGGCCGTTCAGACCATCCGCTGGGCGCAGTCGCAGCTTCCGGCGCTGCAGCCGGGAGGCGTGATCGACAGCGCGCCCCTGATGCACCCGCCGGAGGTGGGCGTCGATGGCTGACCAGACCGTAACCCTGCGCGGCGTCACCCGCCGCTTCGGCCGCCAGGTCGCGGTCGAGGATGTCTCCTTCGCGCTTGAACCCGGCCAGACGGTGGCGCTGGTCGGGCATAACGGTGCCGGCAAGACGACGCTGATGAAGCTCATGCTCGGCCTGATCCGGCCGAGCGGGGGCACGCTCACCGTGCTCGGCCAGGATCCGGGCAGCGGTTTCGGCGCGCGGCGCGAGATCGGCTTCCTGCCCGAGAGCGTCGCCTTCAACCCGTCGCTGACTGCACGGGAACTCCTCGGCTTTTATGCGCGGCTCAAAGGCGCACGCAGCGAAGTGGGGCGACTCCTCGCGCAGGTCGGGCTCGAGGATGCCGCCAACCAGCGGGTCGCCACCTACTCGAAGGGGATGCGCCAGCGCCTGGGCCTCGCGCAGGCGCTGCTCGGGAGTCCGCGGCTCCTGCTCCTCGATGAGCCGACGACCGGGCTCGACCCCTCGCTCCGGCTGAGCTTCTACGAGAGAGTGCAGACGCTCCGCGGCCAGGGCGCGACCGTGCTGCTCTCCTCCCATGCGCTGGGCGAGCTCGAGCAGCGGGCCGACCGGGTCCTCATCATGCACCGTGGCCGGCTTCTCGCCGACGGCACCATCGCCGAACTGCGGCGCCTCGCCGAACTGCCGGTGCGGATGCGCCTGCGCGTCAATGGTGGCTGGCCTGCGCTCGAGGCGGCGCTGCCGACCGGCACCGAGGTCACGCGGGGCAATGGCATCGTCGATCTCACCTGTCCCGAGCCGCGCAAGATGGAGGTGATCCGGCATCTCGCCGGGGATGGCAGCGCTGTCGAGGACATGGAGATCACGCCGCCGTCGCTCGACGAGCTCTATGCCCATTTCCTGCGCGGAGGAAGCGAATGAACGCCATGCTCGCCATCGCCGGCAAGGAGATCCGCGAAGGGCTCCGCAACCGCTGGATCGTCGCGACGACGCTGCTCCTCGGGCTGCTCGCCTTCACCCTGTCGTTCCTCGGCAGCGCACCGACCGGCTCGACCGGGGCGAGCGCGCTCGATGTCATGGTGGTGAGCCTCTCCAGCCTGACGATCTTCCTCATCCCCCTGATCGCGCTTCTGCTTTCGCATGACGCGGTGGTGGGCGAAGCGGAGCGGGGCACGCTCCTTCTCCTCCTCAGCTATCCGGTCGCGCGCTGGCAGGTGATCCTCGGGAAATTCGTAGGCCACCTCATCATCCTCGCCATCGCCACCGTCATCGGCTACGGCGCTGCCGGCCTTGCCCTCGGCTTCCTGAGCGGCGACGAATTCGGCGCGGGCTGGGCCGCCTTCGGCCGGATGATCGCCAACTCGGTCGGGCTTGGTGCTGTGTTTCTCGCGATCGGCTACGCGGTGAGCGCGCTCGCGCGCGAGCGCGGCGTCGCGGCGGGCATCGCGATCGGGATCTGGCTGCTCTTTGCGCTCGTCTACGACATGGTGCTGCTCGGGGCGCTGGTGGTGGACCAGGGCGCGGTGATCACGCCGCCGGTGCTGAACGTACTCCTGCTGCTCAATCCGGCCGATGTCTACCGGCTCCTGAACCTCGCCGGGTCGGAGGGCGCGGCAATGGCCGCCGGCATGGCCGGACTCGCCGCCGACACCACGCTCGCCGTACCGGTGCTCGTGGCGGCGCTTGTCGGCTGGATTGTCATTCCGCTCGTGCTGGCGAGCGCGCTTTTTTCGCGGAGGCAGTTGTGAAGCGTATTCTTGCCCTTGTTGCCGTCGGGCTTCTTGCCGTCGCCTGTGACGAGGAGGAGGTGCCGCCGCCTCCGCCGCAGGATCTCGAGGGCCACGAGATCAGCCATTACGACCAGATGATCGTCGTCGAACATGACGGGCCGAGGGCCCAGATCCATCTGAGGAGCAGTGAGGAGCCGGTCTGGTTCTCCTCGGTCCGCGATGCCTTCGCCTTCCATTTCCTGCCCGAGGAGCCGCGCGACATCGCCGCGATCTACGTCACCGACACCGGCCGGGCCGCGACCTGGGAGGATCCCGGCCCCGGCGTCTGGATCGAGGCACGCGACGCCTTCTTCGTCATAGGCAGCGACATGCGAGGCGGCATGGGCGCGGAGGAGCCGGTGCCGTTCGGGACGGAGGAGGCGGCCGAGGCCTTCGTCGAGGATCACGGCGGCACGATCATGTCCTTCGACGAGGTACCGGAGGATTACGTGCTCGGTGCGACAAGCGAGTCCGACCACATGATGCACGACACGAGTCACTAGAAGGAGACGCCGCAATGCGCCCTGCGATCAGCCGCCGCCGTGTCCTCGTTCTGGCCGCAGCCGCAGCCTGCCTGCCCGGATCGGCACTGGCAGCGAACAAGCTGCACATATGGAACGGCACCGCGCTCGGCGCACGGGCGAGCCTGCGGCTCTATCATCCGGACGAGGCGGAGGCAGAGCGCCTGATCGCGGCCTGCATCGGCGAGGTTCACCGGCTCGAGCATGTCTTCAGCATTTATCGCCCGGATTCCGCGCTGAGCCGGCTCAACGCAGCCGGAGAGCTCGCATCGCCGCCGTTCGATCTCGTCCGCATCCTCGGCGAGGCGGGCGAGATATCCCGCCTCACCAGCGGCGTGTTTGACGTCACCATCCAGCCGCTCTGGCGTCTTTATGCGGATCATTTCGGGAGGGCCGGGGCCGATCCCGAGGGTCCGCCGCCAGAGGCGATCACCCGTGCGGTGGAACGTATCGGCTACCAGCACCTCCGGATCACTCCGGGGCGCCTTGGTTTCGCGCGGCCGGGAATGGCGATCAGCCTGAACGGAATCGCCCAAGGCTATATTACCGACCGTGTTGCCGAGATCCTGCGCGATGCGGGGTTCGACCGCGTGCTCGTCGACCTCGGCGAGGCCCGGGCGATCGGCGGGCATCCGGACGGCACCCCATGGCGCGCCGCGCTTGCCGATCCGGCGGGGGACCCATACAGCCGCATCGATCTCCGCGATCGAGCACTCGCGACCTCGGCACCGGATGGTTTCGTCTTCGATGGCGCCCGCCGCTTCCACCACATCTTCGACCCGCACACCGGGCGCCCCGCCGCGCGACACCGCAGCGTTTCGGTTCTTGCTCCCGACGCTACGCGCGCAGATGCCCTCGCGACGGTGTTCGTGCAGATGCCGGAAGCCGAGATCGGCCGGGTGCTCGCCGCGCAGCGGGGGCTCAGCGTGCATGTTCTTCGCGAGGACGGCAGCCATGCCGTGCTCGGGTCACCGACCGGATGATCGGAGCAGCACAGGACCTGCGCGGCTTCCGGCTCTTCTTTCCCCTGGCGCTCGGTTTCAGCGCGCTCACGACACTGCTCTGGCTCATGCAGTACGGCGGAGGCCCTGGGCCCGCGCGGTACGCGGGACCGGCGTGGCATGCGCACGAGATGATCTACGGCTATCTCGGAGCCGTGATCGTGGGTTTTCTCACGGTCGCTGACCGAGGCTGGCGGATCCTCGCCCTCGTCGCGATCTGGCTGGCCGCCCGTGTATTCATCCTTGCCGACCTGCCGCGGAGCCTCGTCGCGCTCGTTGACTGGAGCTTCCTGCCGTTGGCAATCGTGCTCCGCCGCCCGCCGCTCTGGTCGGGAGCGAAGCTCATGACCCTCGGCATCGCTACGGTCATGGGCGCGCTTGCGGCGATCAACGCCTGGGCGCATCTCGTGCCCTACCCGTCGATGGCAATGCGGACCGCCGCTCTCGGCATCCTCGCGCTCCTCGTGATCGTCTCGGGCCGTCTGGTTCCGGGCTACACCCGTGCGGCGACGCGCCGCGGCCCCGGCCTGTCGCTGGTTTGGTCGGAACGGGCGAGCATCGCGCTCGCGGCCGTGCTCATCCTGGCCGGTACGGCAGGGCCGTCATGGCTTGCAGCCCTCGTGGCTTCCGTACTCGGTGCCGTTCAACTTTACCGGCTCTGGCACTGGTGGGACCGGCAAGTGCTCACTGATCCACTGCTCTGGGGGCTACACCTCGGTTTCGCATGGATCGCCGCCGGCCTCCTTGGCTACGCAGCGGCCCGGATCGGCTGGCTCGTGGAGGCGGACGCGGTGCACCTCTTTCTCGTCGGCGGCGCCGGGACGTTGACGTTGGCGATCATGATGCGGCTCATGCGCGCGCAGGTCGGCGAGGCCCAGAAGGGTGCGGGAATCGAGGCGACGGCGCTCATCCTTGTCGGCGCCGCGACCGTGGTACGCACTGTGCTGCCGGCTATCGTTCCCGAATGGCGGATGCCTGCCATGACGGTCAGCGGCACGGCATGGAGCCTCGCCACCCTCACGGTCCTCGTCGCTTACTGGCCGCGCATCATTCGCGGCAGGAAACGAGCGGTCCCGGCCCGTGGGTAACCGCGCTGGGTTGAGGTCAGGGAAAGGGCGGGCGGAAATGAATTGACGCGCCGACCTGGTCGGCGCGTCCCTCGATCAGTCAGGATTTTCGCGGCGGCGTCGCCGGTGAAGGAAGGCCCCTGAAACTCACTGGACCTGCGCCAGCGCCTCTTCCATACGCTTGCCGGCCTGACCGGGATGACTGACCGCCTTCGCCTCCTCGAGATTGGTCGCCTCGCCGACCTGCACGACGGCGACCATGCCCATGGCGTAGTGCGGCAGGCACTTGATGCCGTAGACGCCCTCCTCCTCGAAGGTGACGCTGACTTCCTCGTTGATGCCGCTCGTGAAGGGCTCGGCGCCCTCCGGCAGCATATCCGGGATGCTCTCGGCGTTGTGGCTGGGATCAGTGGGGACGAAGGTCACGGTATCGCCGGGCTGGACATGGACGTAGTCCGGCTCGAACACCATCAGGCCCTTCTCGCCCATGTTGAGCATCTGGACCTCGTAGGTCTCGGCCTGCGCCGCAGCGGCGACGAGGCCGAGAGCAGCGGCGAGGGCGAACGTGCGAAGCATGATTTTTCTCCTTTTGTCATGCTCGGTTTTCCTGAGCCGGGTTATACGCTAGTCGGGAGCATTGCTCTTTGCAATTCCGCAATCTGGTGCTGGTTCCGGTGAACAATCTCGACGAAAGCCTGCTGCGTCCGATTCCGCCGTTCCGGAAGCTGGAACGCTCTCAGATTCGCGAGATCCTCGATCAGGCGTCTCCGCGCCGGTACGGTGCGGGTGAGACGGTCTTCGAAGAGGGAGCAGCGGCGGAGCGGTTCTTCCTGCTCCTTGACGGCACGATCAGGGTGGTCCGCACCACCGAAGGCGGCGAGCAGGTCATCGCCCTCCACATCGGCAGCGGGCAGCTCTTCGGGATCGCGCCTGCCCTCGGTCGCATCACCTATCCCGCCAGCGCGGTCGCGGCCGGAGAATGCCTCACGCTGTCCTGGCCGGTTTCGCTCTGGCAGGGCTTCGTCACCCGTTACGACGGTTTCGCGACCGAAACCTACCGGACCGTAGGCAACCGGGTGGTCGAGATGAACAACCGCATCGTCGAGCTCGCGACGCTGCATGTCGAGCAGCGGGTGGCGAACGCGCTCCTGAGGATGGTCAACCAGTTCGGGAAGAAGGTTGAGGGCGGCGTGCTGATCGACTTCCCACTCGGCCGCCAGGACATCTCCGAGATGACCGGAACCACGCTCCATACCGTGAGCCGGCTCCTTTCCGCCTGGGAGAAGGAGGGCATCGTCAGGAGCGGGCGCAAGCGGGTGGCGGTCACCGATCCCCACCGGCTGGTCCTGCTCGGCTCGGCGCAGGCATGATGCCGTCCGGGCTGCCTGGCTTTCTATTCGGCCGCGGCGGCGAGGGCAGTGCGGAACCCGGCTTCGTCGACGTCGTGCTCGCGGCAGGCATCCGTGACCGTATGAAACCGTGCCATGACGCAGCCGACGCAGAACATGTGGTAGCGGAGAAAGACTGCGACGGTTCCCGGCCATGTCTGCATGATGTCGGCCAGAGACAAATCCGGATCATGAATGGACAGAAGCATCAGGTCTTCCTGTGAATCGGACCGATGGCCAGTGTATCGAGGAGGCCAGATTGCTCGCGCCGACGTTCGCGTTCTTTGCGGTTATGCAACCCCAATGATTTCTCTGTTCAATCTCGCGTTGACACGCGCCGGTGCATTTGGGAGGTCGGTGATGGCTGTGCCCGACCGGTCCGGGCCGGCCAGCCGCAATTCTCATAATACCCGAGGTGCCATGACAGAGGACAGATCAGACGACTGGGGGCCGCTCTCGGATCTTCCTGGCAATCCGATGATATGGCTGCTCATCCTGACCGAGCTCGGGGTCTTCGGCGCCTTCTTTGTCGGCTATGGCGTCGCTTATGCACTCGATCCGGTGGTCTTCGCGCAGTCCCAGGAACTGCTCGATCCCTGGCTCGGGGGGATCAATACCATCGTCCTTGTCACCAGCGGCCTTTTTGCCGCGATCGCGCTCGGGGAGCGGCGGGTGGGACGGAGCGGCCGCGCCGCGCTTTCCCTCACGATGGCACTCGGTATGGTTTTCCTTGTTATCAAGGTCGTGGAATATACCCCGAAGATCGCGGCAGGGATTGCGCCCGAGACCAATACCTTCTTCGCGCTTTACTACCTGCTGACCGGTTTCCACGCGC
>CAYMOD010000074.1:0-8404 GCA_964391945.1 uncultured Rhodobacterales bacterium
TGGATCGCCGGCCTCGTCGTGCTGGCGCTCCTCGTCTACTGGCTCGTCTTCGCCACCGAGTATGTCATCGCCCAGGAGAACGAAACCGAGCATTTCCTGTACGGCTCGATCGGCAGCGAAACGAGCGGACTTCCGACGCAGGTGCTGCTGGCGCTGCCGGCGATGTACGAGGAGGAGCTCGGCCCTAGGGGCTGGCGGCATTTCGGGCTGCTCTACGAGCGGGGCGAGGAGCTGCCGATCGGCTTCTCGCGCCGGGTCATCGCCGGGGTCGAGCGCGCCTGGTTCAACTGCTCGATCTGCCATGTCGGCACCTACCGGCTGCCGGGGGACGACACCCGTCACCCCATCCTCGGCGCGCCCTCGAACAATCTGGATCTCCAGGAGCTGATCCGGTTCCTGATCGATGTCGGCCGCGATCCCGCCTTCACGGCGGATGCGCTTATCGCCGCGATCAACAGCGACGAGGTGGAAGGGCACCTCAACTTCTTCGAGCGGCTGGTCTACCGCTATGTCGCGTTCCCGCAGATCAAGGCCGGGCTGATGCGCGTCGGCGAGGATCTCGCCTTCATCGAGCGGCAGGAGCCGTGGGGGCCGGGCCGGGTCGACACGTTCAATCCGTACAAGGCGATCCAGTTCGGCTTTCCGATGGGTCCCGAGGCGCTGAGCGAGGCCGCGCTCAACGGCTCCTCGGACTACCCGTCGCTCTGGATGCAGGCCCCGCGGGAGGGGATGAACCTGCACTGGGACGGCAACAACTCCTCGGTGGCCGAGCGGAACCTCAGCGCGGCGCTCGGCGCCGGGGTGACGCCGGTGACGGTCGAGCGCGAGGCGATCGCGCGGATCGAGGCCTGGATGCGCCACCTGCCGGCCCCCGCCTTTCCCGCGCCCGACGCGATCAGGCGCGAGGCCGCGGCGCGCGGCGCCGAGCTTTTCGCCGCCTATTGCGCGAGGTGCCACGGCCAGGGTGACGCGGAGGGCTACGATTACCGGACGGAGCGCTATCCGGAACTCGGCCAGGTCGTCGCGCTTTCCGAGATCGGGACCGATCCTGGCCGCTGGGCCTCGTACACGCCTGAATTCGCGGCGGCACAGAACAATCTCTATACCGGGTATCCTTGGCGCTTCCGGCGGTTCCACAAGACCGAGGGCTATGCCAATCACCCGCTCGACGGGATCTGGGCCCGTTCGCCTTATCTTCACAACGGCTCGGTCCCGACGCTGCGCGACCTGCTCGAGCCGGCCGAGCGCCGTCCCGCCGTCTGGTACCGGGGCAACGAGGAGTTCGATCTTGCGCGCGTGGGCTACCAGTCGCGGACTGCGTCGCCCGCCTTTTTCCGCTACGATACGTCCGTTCCCGGCAACGGCAATGGCGGGCACGAGGGGCCGGCCTACGGCACCGAGCTGCCCGCCGCCGACAAGGACGCGCTCGTTGAATACATGAAGACGCTATGACCAACCCCGCGCGGCATTCCCTCAGCCGATGGAAGTTCCGTCACAGCCTGGTCGTCTGGGTAGGAATTGTGCTCAACCTCGCCCTTGCGGTGCCGCTCCTCTTCGCGCCCCTCTGGGTGCTCGGGATTTTCGGCGTGCCGGCCGGGCCGTCGACCATCTGGCCGCAATTCGCGGGCGGCCTTCTGATCATCCTCTCGGTCTTTTACGTGCCGATGTCGATCGACCTCGACCGCTACCGGATCTTCGCCTGGCTCGCGATCTTTCCATCACGCACCTTTGGCGTGGTCTTCTTCCTCTCCGCGGTGCTGGCGGGCGCGCCAGCGGGCTACTTCGTGGGCGTGCTGATCGACGGGAGCATCGCGATCGCCTCGCTCTACTGCTTGATCCAGATCGTCCGGCTCGAACAGGGCATCGCAAGCGGACAGGTGCTTACGTGACCCTCCGACCGTGGCGCTGGCTTCTTGGGCTGCTCGTCGCACTTGTGGTTCTCGGAACCGTCGGCTGGCTCCTGCTCCTCAGGCCCGTCGCGCAGGAAGTGTCAAACGACCCCGCCCGTGTCTTCAATTATGGCTCGATCGGCAATGAGTCCGTGCAGGGTCTGCCCTACTGGATCTGGCGGGTGCTGCCCAAGGTCTTCGCCGACCGGCTTCCGAACGATGGGGCGGGCTACTCGACCTTCGGAATGCATTGGGAGGCAGGCTCGCCCACTCCGGTCGGGTTCTCGCAGATGACGCTCGGCGCCATCGGACGGGTGTCGCCCAATTGCGCCTTCTGCCACCAGGGCACCTACCGGCTCAGTCCCGAGGATCCGCCGCACCTGGTCAGCGCCGGGGCCGGCACACGCATTGATCCGCAATCCTACGTCCGCTTCCTCGCGTCCGTGGGACAGGATCCCCGCTTCACCGCCGACCGGTTGATGAAGGAGATCACCACGATCTACGACATGCCGCTCTGGGAGCGGCTGACCTACCGCTACCTCCTCATTCCGGCGACACGGAAGGCGCTGGCAGCACAGGCCGAGCGGTTCGCCTGGACGCAGACGCGGCCCGATTGGGGGCCGGGACGGATCGATCCGTTCAACCCGGTCAAGTTCTTCAACCTCAAGCTTCCCGATGACGGCACGATCGGCAATTCCGACATGATGCCGCTCTGGAACCTTGCCGCGCTTGATCCAACAACGGTGCGGCGGAAGGTACTGCACTGGGACGGGCTTCTGATCGATCTCCACGAAACGGTGGTCGCGGGCGCGATCGGCGACGGGATGGACCGCAAGTCCTATTCCCGGACCGAGGCAAACCTCCTGACGATGGAGGATTTCATCCGCAACCAGGCGCCGCCGCCCTCGCCGTTCTCGTCCGATCTGCCGGAGGACGATCCGTACCATGTCGATGCGAACCAGGTGAGCCGGGGGCGGGAGATCTATGCCCAGCGCTGCGCCGAGTGCCACGACGGGGACGGCCTCAGGAACCGCACGACGATCCCGGTGGTCGAGGTCGGAACCGACCGCCACCGCCTCGACATGTGGACTGTCGCCGCGCGCGAGCGCTACACCGCCTACGAGCCAGGCCACGACTGGGGCTTCCAGTATTTCGACAAGACCGAGGGTTACACGGCGACGGCGCACGACGGCCTGTGGCTTCGATCTCCATACCTCCACAACGGCAGCGTGCCGAACCTCCGGGCGATGCTGACGCGGCCCGAGAACCGGCCAAAGGTCTTCTGGCGGGGTTCGGACCTCGTGGACACCGAGAACGGCGGCTTCGTCAGCACCAGGGACGGCGATCCGATGCGCCGGCCCTGGCGCTATGACACGTCCGAACCCGGCAACTCGAATAGCGGGCATCTGTGGGGCACCGACTTGCCCCAGGCCGAGAAGGAAGCGCTCCTCGCCTATCTCAAGACCCTCTGACGCGGAGAACCTGCCATGCAGGCAATTCTTGGTCGAACCGGGCGCATCCTGCTCTGGCTCATCTGCGCGCTCGTCGTGCTGGCGCTGGTCGCCGCGATCGTGGCGTTCTTCGCCGTCCGCGCCTTGGTGCTCGCACCGAGCGACGAGTTCGGCACGGTCGAGGACGAGGCGAAACGCGCGGGCCTCACCGCCGACAAGCTGCGGGGCGCGGACGACCCCTATTTCGTGGAGATGGACAAGGGCCTGTTGCGCGTTCCCGGCCCGGGCGAGGATTATCCGCCCGAAATCCTTCAGGTTGCCGAGACCCTCGACCTCGAGCCCGAGGAGGTGCGCGAGGCCGCGATCCGCGGCCAGAACATGTGGACCGTCTGGACCGGCGGCAACGACCGCTTCTGGGACTGGGCGGCCCGGACCGCGATCGGGTCGTTCGACCTCCTGAAGATCATCTCGTCCCATCCGAGCCAGGCCTATGGACGCGAGAACCGCTTCCGCTACCTCGGGCTCGTCAACGAGCCCTGTTTCGAGGCGCCCGAAGGACCTG
Source organism: uncultured Rhodobacterales bacterium (assembly GCA_964391945.1). Classification (GTDB taxonomy): domain Bacteria; phylum Pseudomonadota; class Alphaproteobacteria; order Rhodobacterales; family Rhodobacteraceae; genus Amaricoccus. The sequence continues at coordinate 3,903 of CAYMOD010000074.1, forward strand.
ACCCCGCTCGCTTCGGCCTCTGGGTCGACCGGCGCGATCCGGATTGCAATCCCGACCCCTTCGCCGACGCGGCGAAATACCCCGGTGCCAGGATTGGCGCGCGGGGCGAGCACATCACGGACGAGTGGCCCGAATCAGCCGGGGATGGGGTGCTGCCCATAGGTTCGTATTACGGCGAGCCGACCGGGGTCATGGGATTGAGGCTGTTTCCCAACCCCGACTTCGACGAGGAGGCGGCGGCGGAATGGGATCCGGTGCGTTTCTACGAGGATCCCGACTACTACAACAGGTCGGACCTGGTGCGGCCCTACCGGGTAGGCATGTCCTGCGCATTCTGCCATGTGGGACCGAACCCGATCGACCCTCCGGACGAGGTCGAGAAGCCCGAATGGGCCGAGCTGACGTCGAACCCCGGAGCGCAGTACTTCTGGGTCGACCGGATCTTCTTCTGGAACACAGAGCCTCGGACAGAGCCGGGCGTTCCCGCGCCGAACGAGGGCAACTTCCTCTACCAGGTGTTCCACACGAATCCGCCTGGCTCGCTCGACACCTCGCTCGTCTCGACCGACTACATGAACAATCCGCGGACGATGAACGCAGTGTACGAGGTGGGGGCGAGACTCGCGCAAGCGGCGCAGACCGGGCAGGAGGCGCTGAAGGGCGACGAGCGGCTCAACAAGCAGTTCCAGGACTTCGAGCACACGAAGGCGCTCGCGCCACTCTACGACGAGACCAGCGGGCAGGTTGCGTCGATGCGGGTGCTGAAGGACGGAGCGGACAGCGTGGGGACGCTGGGAGCGCTGAACCGGGTCTACCTCAACATCGGGCTCTTCAGCGAGGAGTGGCTGCTGCACTTCCGGCCGTTCATCGGTGGCCAGAAGATCTCGCCGATCCTGATCGAGGACGCGCAGCGCAACTCGGTCTACTGGCAGGCAACCGAGCAGCAATCGGCCGACATGGCGATCTTCTTCCTGGTGACCGCGCGCGCCGACCGGCTGGAGGATGCGCCCGGGGGCAAGGAGATGCTTGCCGCGCAGGATGCGAAGGCCGTGGAGCGCGGCCAGGAGGTCTTCGCCGAGACCTGTGCTGCCTGCCATTCGAGCAAGCAGCCCGAGCCCAGCGCGGCTTCCGGCGTCGACCAGGGCGTCTGCGAGGGAGGCGGCGCCGGGCCCGACTATCGGATGTGCTGGGACAAGTTCTGGGCCTGGGCGCAGTCCGACACGTTCAAGGAGCAGATGGTCGAGATGGTGCGCGAGGAAGATTTTCTCGACGGGAACTATCTCTCCACGGAGCGGAGGGTGCCGCTCGACGTTCTCGGCACGAACGCGTGCAGCGCGGTCGCGACGAACGGGCTCAGGGGCGACATCTGGGACAGCTTCACCTCGTCCACCTACAAGACCCTGCCGCCTCCCGGCGAGGTCACGGTGCATCACCCGGTTTCGGGCGGGGCGAGCGGGTTCCAGTCGCTCGGGAACGGGCGGGGCTACATCCGGCCGGCGTCGCTGGTGAGCCTCTGGTCAACGGCGCCTTATCTGCTCAACAACTCGATGGGGCATGAGCCACGCTACTACGGCCCCGGCTATCACGACGACGAGCAGATGGACCGCTACAGCGACGGCGGGGATGTCGAGCCGGTCCCGACTGCGGCCTCCTATGCCGGCGAGATCCCCGGCGCCGCCGACGAGGCGAACAGCGAGACGCGGCAGGCTGCCGGATACGGGGCCGGCGACGCGAACAGGGGAGGGACGGCCGACCGGGCCGCCCGGACCGGAGAGAGGTTCGAGGCCGGGGAGGCCGCCGCCGAAGGCGCGGAGGCCGGAGACGCAGGGGCCGCGATGGCGGAAAGCCAGCCGGCCGGAGAGGCATCGCCAACCTCCACGACAGGGGGAGATTATGCAGATACCCCGCGCTACCGTCCGGGTTACGGTCCGGCCACTTGCCCCTCCCGGGATCCGGGCGATCCCTACATGCCCTGCATCGAGAACCGGGTGGCGGCGTTCCAGAGCTCGATCCGGCAGATGCTCTCCCCCGAACTCAGGCGGACCGACGAGCGGACAACGGAACCCGTGCCGGGCTACATCTACCGCACCACGGCGCCGTCCTGCCTGATGATCCCGCCGGGCTTCACGCCAAGGCTGGTGACGTGGTTCAGCGGCATCCTGCACCGCCTCGCGCCCTGGGCGGTGACCGAGGAGGGCGGCATCGCCGTCGGGCCGTTCCCGGAGGGGTTCCCGATCAACGCCCTCGTCAACACCGAACTCCTGCCCGACAACGACGAGGAGGAGATGTGGGCGCATACCCGGCGGATGATCTCGGCCGGGCCGACGCTCCTCAGCGCGTTCAGGCAACTCGGCGGGCAATGCTCGCCCGAGGAGCTGGCGGATCCGGGCGTCCGCCAGCATGCTGAAACCGTGGTACGCGAGACCGGCCTCGTCGACGTCCTGGTCGGCCTCAGCAAGTGCTCCGACTATGTCGTGAACCGGGGCCATGAGTTCGGTGCAGGGCTCTCCCCCGAGGACAAGGAGGCGCTGATTGCCTATCTCCTCCACCTCTGAGGCGCGCCCGGAGACACGGGAAGACGAAGACGTCTTCGAGGTCATCGTCGTCGGCGCCGGAGCGGCGGGTGCGGTTCTCGCCGCGCGCCTCGCCGAGGAGGGCTGCCGTGTCCTGGTCCTCGAGGCCGGACCCGACCCGCTCGATCCGGAGGCGGACCCGGGCGGCGGGCGATCGCTCCGGGACGACTGCCTCGTCCCCGCATTCCACGCCTTCGCGTCGGAGCACCCCGGGCTGAAGCGCGACGTCTGGGTAAGGTACTATGCCGACACCGACCGGCAGAAGAGGAACTGGCGCTACGATCCCACACAGGACGGGGTGCTCTATCCGCGCGCGAGCGGACTCGGCGGCTGTACGGCACACCATGCGATGATCATCGTGCGCCCGAACGACGGAGACTGGAACCATATCGCGGAGGCGGTGGGCGACCCATCCTGGCGCGCCTCCGCGATGCAGCGCTACTGGGAGCGGATCGAGCGGTGCCGCCACCGCTGGTTTCCCTGGCGCTGGCTCGCCAGACTCACCGGCTACAATCCGACGGGCCACGGCTGGTACGGCTGGCTGACGACCGAGTGGGCCGTGCCGCTCAGGGTGCTGCGCGACCGCTCGCTCAAGATGCAGATCCTGCGCTCGATGGGGGCGGCGGCCGATGCTCATCCGGGGCTCGCGCGCGACTGGGAGGAGACGAGCTTCGATCCCAACGCGCGCCGCCTCTGGAACGCCCATGCCTCGGGCGCCCGGCTCCTGCCGATGGCGACCCGCCGCCACGCCCGCTCGGGGCCGCGCGAGCGGCTGAAAGACGTCGAGGCGCGGCACCCCGACCGGCTGACGCTGCGTCTGCGGGCGGAGGTTTTTCGTGTCGTCATCGAGGAGGGGCGTGCCGTCGCGGTTCACTACCGTGGGGCACGCGGGGAGCGGCGTGCCCGCGCGACACGCGAGATCGTGCTCTGCAGTGGCGTTTTCATGACCCCGAAGCTCCTGATGCTGTCGGGCATTGGCGATCCCGCCCATCTTGGCGAGCACGGCCTCGCGACCATCCACGCCCTGCCGGGCATCGGGCGGAATCTTCAGGACCGCTATGAGGTGGGCGTCGTCACGCGGATGAAGCGTCCGTGGGCGGCGCTCCGTGGCGTGACCTACTCGCGGGAGGACACCAGCTTCTGGCTGTGGGACAAGCTGCGCTGGGGCAACTACAAAAGCAACGGCGTGGTGTTCGCGGCCGAGATCAAGTCGCGGGCGAACCTGCCTGTCCCCGACCTCTTCTGCTTCGCGCTGCTGGCTGACTTCCGGGGATACCATCCCGGCTACGCCCAGCGCCTGCTTCGTCAGGACTACCTGACCTGGGCGGTTCTCAAGGCCTACACGTCGAACACGGCCGGAACCGTGCGGCTGCGCTCGGGCGACCCGGACGCCGCGCCCCGCGTCGATTTCCACCATTTCGACGAGGGCAGTCCCGGCGGCGAGGCGGATCTCGACGCCGTCGTGACCGGCATCCGCTTCGTTCGGAAGATTACCGACTCGATGGGCGACCTCGTCGCCACGGAGGAGGAACCGGGCCGGCACCGGCTGTCGGACGAGGCGCTGCGCAATTACGTTCGCGACAACGCCTGGGGCCATCATGCCTGTGGGACCTGCGCGATGCTGCCACGCGACCAGGGCGGCGTGATCGACAGCCGGTTCCGGGTCCACGGCCTCGCCGGCCTGCGCGTCGTCGATGCCTCGGTCTTCCCGCGGATCCCCGGCTATTTCCCGGCAGGCGCGATCTACATGATTGCCGAGAAGGCCGCCGATACGATCCTCGATGACATCAGGACCGGCGTGCCCGTCACCTCGGCGGGCTCCCGGCAAGGCAAGCCGGAACCGGGTCCCGAGGTTTCAGGCGCTATCGCGTTGCCGGTCTGATGGCCATTTTGCACGCCCAATCGAGCGGGAGGGCTCAATGCGGCAAT
>CAYMOD010000075.1:0-8259 GCA_964391945.1 uncultured Rhodobacterales bacterium
CTCGGGCACACGCTTGACCACAGCCTCGCAACCGGCGTCCCGAACTCCGTCTGCCGCCGCCTGCGCCATCGCCTCCATGTGACCCCAGCTTGAATAGTAGAGAACCAGAACCCTGGCCATGTTGAAATCTCCTTGTCTCGGGTGTCTCCCGCTGCCGCTCGATGTACGCGTTTCCATGGCTATGTGAAACAAGCCCCCACGAAACGAACTGTCTCCGAGACCGCTCCAAATGAACCATGAGCACGGTTCATGGTTGAGGAGCGCCGGAGGATACCCCCATGCAGCGGCCCAACATCACGCTCGCCTCGTCGGCCTGACCGTCATCGCGACCGCACTCCTGTCCGACTGGCTCACGTCCGGTCAACTCCCGGAGCCGGTGCTTGCAGGCATTGGCTTCGGATCAGCAGGCCGCTGGCAGCGTCGGTGACGATCTGGTGGTAGCGGCCTGATGGTGACGGCCTGATCGAGATCGGCGCCCGAGGCGACACGATCGCCATCATATCGCCATCATGGAGATGGGTGGGCAGCTTACCCAACCCTTTCTCCGGCAAGCGATGAGCGGTCGTACTCGCCTTCATCGTTGCGCACGGGATCACTGTCGCTGTTCCTGCCCGCGCCTGTGCGCGTTCGCCAGCCCGGGCTTCGGATGCTCCGCCACAGGGTTTCCGGCATCGCGGCTTCGCAGCTGCGCACCCGGTTCCCGACGCCACGGGATCATCTGCCGGACTTGCTCCCTTGCCAAACCCGGATATGCTGCGGAGCAGAGACATTCCGGGGTGCTCCATGAAAGTGTTCGTACTCGCGCTCGTGATCGCGGTGGCGCTTGCCATTGCCGCCGGCATGGTGCTCCAGTCCCAGCAGATGTCGGTAGTGGAGGCTTTCACGACCGAAGGAGCACGGGTCGGGGATCCCGGCCACAACCTGATCAGCGAGTGGCGCTGAAACCAGGGGCAGACCGGCGGCCGCAGATCGACAGGCCGCCGCCCAAGGGTTGCCAATTCGCGTCCGGATCCCTTATCCGGGGCGCGATACGCCGCAGGCTGGACCCCCATGGACGAGATCGCGATGGCCTTCGAACTGCCGCATGTCCGGGCCGCCATCGCCGGCGGCGACACCTTCAACGACCGGCTCTCGGTGCGCGACTACACGCGCGAGGTCGAGATCGGCGCCTTCTCCTCCGAGCGCGGCGTCACCCAGCGCATCCGCTTCAACGTCGTGCTCGAGGTTGCTCCGAGCGCAGCCGACGACGACGATGTCGACAAGGTGCTCTCCTACGACACGATCACCGAGGCGATAGAGGCCGAACTCGCCCACGAGCGGCTCAACCTCCTCGAGACGCTGGCCGAACGCATCGCGCACCGCTGCCTCTCGGACCCGCGTGCGGTGCGTGTCTTCGTGCGGATCGAGAAACTCGACCGTATCCCGGGCGCGCTCGGGGTCGAGATCGTGCGGACGCGCAGCACTGACGTTCCGCAGGCGCGCCCCGTCACCGCGCCGCCGCTGGTGCTGTTCCTGCCGAACCGCACCCTGCACGAGCCGGAAGGCGCCCGTTGGCGCGACGCCGTGGCGCGGCTGGCGCGCCCGGCCATCCTCGCGCTCGAACCGGTATCGCCGCAGCCCGCCGCCACCGGCGCCGCGGCCTTGCGCGCCGGGCTTCTCTCGATCGACCAGAATGCATGGATGCTCGCTGCCACCGACAGCCGCTTCGTCGTCGCCGCCTCCCGCACGGAGATCGACTGGGCCCTCGCGACCAGGCATCCGGCGGTCTGGGCGCCGACGAAGCTCGTCGCCGATGCTGTGAGCCGGGAGCGGCCCGATGCTTCGGCGCCGCTTGCTCTCGCCCGCTGGCTGGCCGCGGAAATCGACGCCGAACGCCTCCTTGCGGTCGGCACCGGGGAAGCTTCGCCCACGCTCACCGTGCTCGATTCCGGCGCGCCGGAGCGGCTTGGCGATTTCGCCTGAACAATCCAGGGAGACCACCATGGCCACAGCACCCGTCTGCGACTTCGGCGTGCCGGCGCCCGATTTCGACCTCACCGGCACCGACGGGAAGCGGTGGCGTCTCGCCGACGTGATGGGCCGGAACGGTGTGGTGATCGTCTTCATCTGCAACCACTGTCCCTACGTGAAGGCGATCGCGGACAAGCTCGTCACCGAGGCCCGCGCGCTCGCCGAAGCCGGGATCGGCTTCGCGGCGATCTGTTCGAATGACGCCGTCAGCCATCCCGAGGACGGTTTCGACAACATGCAGCGTTTCGCCGCCACGCACCGGTTTCCCTTCCCCTATCTCCACGACTCCGACCAGAGCGTGGCTCGCGCCTTCGGGGCAGTCTGCACGCCCGATTTCTTCGGCTACAACCGCAAGGGCGAATTGCAGTACCGCGGCCGCCTCGACGCGAGCGGACGCGAGGCAAGGCCGGATGCCGGTCGCGAACTCTTTGCTGCCATGAAGCAGGTGGCCGAGACCGGCGCGGGCCCACGCGCGCAGACACCGTCGATCGGCTGCTCGATCAAGTGGAAGGCGGCCTGAGGACAGCATGCGGCTCCGGATCGTCCTCGACCTCGACGGCACGCTGATCGACAGCGTGGCCTCGCTCGCCGCGGCGGCGAACGCGCTTCTTGCCGAACTCGGCCGGCCTCCCCTTTCGATCGAGAGGATCAGGGGATTCGTCGGCCACGGTGTCGATCTCCTCGTCGAGCGTGTGCTCCGGGCAAGCGGCGGCATGCCCGAGGGCGGACCGGCAGCACAGCAGGCACGGTTCCGGACCATCTACGGCGCCGACCCGGTCGCGGGCGTGATCGTCTATCCCGGTGTGCACAAGGCGCTCGCAACGCTGGCAGGGGCTGGGCACGGGCTCGCGGTCTGCACCCAGAAACCCGTGGCGCCGGCGCGGCGGCTCCTCGAGGAATTGCGGCTCATGCCGCCGGTCGAGGGGCTGACCGCGGGGGACAGTCTGCCGGTACTCAAGCCCGATCCGCGGCTTGTCACCCACGCCGCGGACCAGATCGGCGCGGGACCGGTGGTGTTTGTCGGCGACAGCGAGGTCGATGCCGAAGCCGCCCGCAACGCCGGCGTGCCATTCCTGCTCCACCTCGGCGGCTATCGCCACGGGCCGCTCGACGCGATCCCCCGCGCGGGCGCGTTCTCGGACTGGGCCGAGGTTCCGCGGCTGGCGGCCGGAGTCGCGCGATGAGCCGCGTGTGGCATCGCCCGATCGTCGGGACGGACCCGCTCCGCCCCGCGGATGCGCTGCCGCTTGCCGGCGGAGGGCTGTGGTTCCGCGAGGTGGCGGTTCACGAGCGCGGCCGGCCGCCGTGGCGCATCGCCGTGCGCGACCTGCCGGAGGCGGTACGGACGCGGCTGAGCGCCCCGCGGGAACCGGTCTGCGGCCTTGCGTCCGACCGGCCGCTGATCATGGGGATCGTCAACGTCACGCCGGACAGCTTCTCCGATGGCGGACGTTTCGCTGCACGCGATACAGCGGTGGCCCAGGCCGAGGCGCTGGCCGCGGCTGGCGCCGACATCCTCGACATCGGGGGCGAATCAACACGGCCCGGATCCGATCCGGTTCCGGAGGAGGAGGAACTCGCGCGGGTGATCCCGGTGATCGAGGCGGTGAACGGCCTCGGGGTCGCGATCTCCGTCGATACCCGGAAGGCGGGCGTCGCCCGCGCAGCACTGGCGGCGGGCGCCTGCCTCTTCAACGATGTCTCGGCACTGGCCTACGATTCTGACAGCCTGACGGTCGGGGCGGATGCTGCAGCCGTGTGCCTGATGCACGCGCAGGGCGATCCGAAGACGATGCAAGTGGCGCCGCATTACGACGATGTCCTCCTCGATGTAGCCGATTACCTCAGCGAGCGCATGGCCGCGGCCAAGGCGGCGGGGATCCCGCGCGCGCGTATTCTCGTCGATCCCGGCATCGGGTTCGGCAAGACCGCGGCACATAATCTCACCCTGATCCGGGGGCTCGCGATCCTTCACGATCTCGGCTGCCCGATCCTGTTCGGCGCGTCGCGCAAACGGTTCGTCGGAAGTATCGGGCAGGCGCCCGATCCGATTGCCCGCGCTCCCGGCTCGATCGCGGTGGCGCTCGAGGCGCTGCGGCAGGGAGCACAGGTGATCCGGGTCCACGATGTCGCGGAAACACGGCAGGCGGTGGCCCTCTGGTCCGCGCTGGTGATACCGGAGCCCGGTGACTGAAACCGCGCGGAGCAGCGCCTGCCGCCCCTCGCGTACCGCCGCCGTCAGGCGAGTAGCCGCATCTCCTCCTGCGGCCGGAAACGGTCGCGCGCTGTGCGGTCGGCGACGGTGCCAGGCGTGGCGCCGCTCCGCGCGGCTTCGCCGAGGATCGCGAGCAAAGTCTCCGGCAGGTTCAGGACATGCGCATTCGCCGCCGCCCGCGGCAGATCGAGCGTATGCCGCGCCACATGGATGAGGCCGCCGGCATTCACCAGGTAGTCGGGGCAGTAGAGCACGCCCTTCTGCGCGAGCCGGATCTCGTCTTCCGGCGTCGCGAGCTGGTTGCTGGCGGAACCGCAGACGATCGCCGCCCTGAGACCGGCAATCGAGCGCGCATTAAGATCGCCACCGAGCGCGCAAGGCGCGAACACGTCCGCCTCCATCGCGGTAATGGCGCCGACCGGGACGGAAGCGGCATCGAAAGCCTCGCGCGCCCGCGCCACGCGCCCGGGCTCGATATCGGCGACCGTGAGCCGGGCGCCGGCCGCGTGCAGCATGCCGGCGAGCGCCCGGCCGACGCTGCCGAGGCCCTTCACCGCGACATGGACGCCAGCGAGATCGCGGCCGAGCCGGTAACGCACCGCCGCCTCGAGGCAGAGGAAGACGCCGCGCGCGGTGGCCGGCGCGGGATCGCCGGCCCCCCAGGACTGGCCGCTGACGAAGGGCGTCGCCTTCGCCACCTCGTCCATGTCGAGGACATTCGAACCCGCCCCCTCGGCCGTGATGTAGCGCCCGCCCAGCCGGTCGATCGCCTGTCCCATGGCGCGCAGCATGGCCGGGGTCTTCGGGCGGTCAGGATCGACCATCGCCACCGCCTTGCCGCCGCCGAGCGGCAGACCGGCGAGCGCCGCGCGATAGGTCATGCTGCGACTGAGGCGAAGCGCATCGGCGATCGCTTCGCCCGTGTTTGCGTAGGACCAGATTCGGCAGCCGCCCAGCGCCGGGCCGAGGGTGGTATCATGGACCGCGATGATCGCGCGCAGACCGCTTGCCGGATCCGCGGCAAAGACGACCTGCTCGTGATCGTCGAAATCGGGATGGTCAAAGACGGCTGGATTTTCTGCTGGACTGGTCACGGCATTCCTCCCCCACCATGCACCTCATCTGGTTAGCACTCCAGCACATCCAAGGGGATGGCTTTCCGCGCGAGGCACGATGGGTTCGGACGGGAAGGTAAATCCTCTGCGAGAGCCTGCGTGAATCGGGCAGGAGGAAGGGATTTCTGTTGCCTGCGCGCCCTGCGATCGGGTAACGCCGCGGTGGGCGTGCTCCCGGACAAGGGCGAGCGGGGGCAGGCTCAGCGCACTCGCCCTGACTCCGGAGGAGGCTGATGAGCCTGTCTTCCCGTGCCGGCCATGTGCCGGCGGCTTTTCCCGAACCGCAGCAAAAACCCGACCGTCCGGAATTCTCGTCCGGACCCTGCGCCAAACGCCCCGGCTGGAACGCGGAGGCGGTGATGGCGCGCGCGCTTCTCGGCCGCTCGCACCGCGCGGCGGAACCGAAGGCGCAGCTCGCGGACGTGATCGCGCGCACTGCACGGCTTCTCGGCATACCCGACGGCTACCGTATCGGCATCGTGCCGGCTTCGGATACCGGCGCCTTCGAGATGGCGATGTGGTCGATGCTGGGCGCCCGCCCGGTCGACGTGCTCGTCTGGGAGAGTTTCGGCCAGGGCTGGGCGACGGACGCGACGAAACAGCTCGCGCTCGCGGATTGCCGGGTCCTGCCGGCGCCCTACGGCGAACTGCCCGATCTCGGCGAGGTGCGGCCCGAGGCGGACGTGCTCTTCACCTGGAACGGCACCACCTCCGGCGCCCGGGTGCCGGATGCGGATTGGATCGCCACGGACCGGCAGGGCCTCACCTTCTGCGACGCCACCTCGGCCGCGTTCAGCCAGCGCCTCGAATGGGCGAAGCTCGATGTCGTCACCTTCTCCTGGCAGAAGGCGATGGGGGGCGAGGCCGCGCACGGCATGCTGATCCTGAGCCCGCGCGCCGTCGAGCGGCTGGAGAGCTACGCGCCGCCGTGGCCGCTGCCGAAGATCTTCCGCATGACCAAGAGCGGCAAGCTCAACGGGGGCATCTTCCGGGGCGAGACGATCAACACGCCCTCGATGCTCGCTGTCGCCGACGCGGTGGACGCGCTCGACTGGATCGAGAGGATCGGTGGACTGGAGGCGACGATCGCGCGGTCGGATGCGAACTTCCGGGCGTTGCAGGAATGGGTGGATGCGACGGAGTGGATGGAGAATCTCGTCGCCGCGCCCGCGCACCGGTCGAACACCTCGGTCTGCCTGAAGATCGTCGATCCCGGATTTGCCCGCCTCGACGAGGCGGCGCAGCGCGCGTTCGTGAAGCGGATGACCGGGCTCCTCGATGACACAGGCGCGGCCCGCGACATTGGCGGCCACCGCGACGCGCCGCCGGGGCTGCGGGTCTGGTGCGGCGCGACGGTCGAGACCGCCGATATCGAGCGGCTCACTCCGTGGCTCGACTGGGCCTTTGCTACCGCGAGCAATTCGTGAGCCCTTCCATATCCGGCAGCCGGGCAGAAGACGCCCGGCCCGCAGAGGAGACCCCCATGCCCAAGGTTCTCATTTCCGACGCCCTCTCGGAAACCGCCGTCCAGATCTTCCGCGATCGTGGCGTCGAGGTCGATTTCCAGCCGCAACTCGGGAAGGACCCGGCGCGACTCGCGGAGATCATCGGCGAATATGATGGTATCGCCGTACGGTCCGCGACGAAGGTCACCCGCGACCTGATCGAGCGCGCCGGCAATCTCAAGGTGATCGGCCGCGCCGGGATCGGTATCGACAACGTCGATATCGCGGCCGCGAGCGCGAAGGGCGTCGTGGTGATGAACACGCCCTTCGGCAACTCGATCACCGCCGCCGAGCATGCCGTCGCCCTGCTGATGGCGCTTGCCCGCCACATCCCCGCCGCCGACGCCTCCACCCGGCAGGGCAAGTGGGAGACCGCGCGGTTCATGGGCGCGGAGATCACCGGCAAGACGCTCGGCCTGATCGGCTGCGGCAATATCGGCTCGGTGGTCGCCTCCCGCGCGATCGGACTCAGGATGAAAGTGATCGCCTACGATCCCTTCCTGTCGGCGGAACGCGCCCGTGCCCTCGGCGTCGAGCGGATCGAGGATGTGGAGGACCTCCTCTCCCGCGCCGATTTCGTCTCGCTGCACGTGCCGAAGACGGAGAAGACGACCGGCATGCTCGATGCCGCCCGCATCGGGCGGATGAAGAAGGGGGCGCGGCTCATCAATTGCGCGCGCGGCGGGCTCGTGGACGAGGCGGCGGTGGCCGAGGCGGTGCGCGAGGGGCGCCTCGCCGGCGCGGCCTTCGATGTCTACGCGGTGGAGCCGGCGCGCGAGAACCCGCTCTTCGACGTGCCGAACGTGATCTGCACGCCGCATCTCGGCGCCTCGACCCGGGAGGCGCAGGAGAACGTCGCCCTCCAGATCGCCGAGCAGATGTCGGACTACCTGATGCAAGGCGCGATCGCGAACGCGATCAACGCGCCATCCATGACGGCCGAGGAGGCGCCGGTGCTGCGGCCCTGGGCGCGGCTTTGCGAGGTCCTCGGCCTCTTTGCCGGGCAGGTGACGGAGAATCCGATCACCGAGATCGAGATCGAGTATGTCGGCGACGTGGGCGAGATGAACCTCAAGCCGCTGACCGCGGCGCTGACGGCGGGGCTCCTCACGCCCCTCGTCGGCGAGGGGGGCGCAGTCAACATGGTCTCGGCCCCCGTGGTGGCGCGCGAGCGCGGCATCAACATCGCCGAGACCCGCAAGGACCCGCAAGGCGCCTACGGCTCCTATGTGCGGCTGGTCGTGACGACGGAGCAGCAGACGCGCTCGGTCGCCGGCACGATCTACTCGGACGGCAAGCCCCGGTTCATCCAGATCAAGGGGATCGGCCTCGAGGCGGAGCCGATGCCGCACATGCTCTACACCACCAACACCGACGTGCCGGGCTATATCGGCGCGCTCGGCACCAAGCTCGG
>CAYMOD010000076.1:0-1709 GCA_964391945.1 uncultured Rhodobacterales bacterium
CCTTTCGTCGCTGATAGGATTGGCCGAAGACGATAGGGTTGCGACGCATGACGTGGGGAGAATGACATGGCGCTGGACGAGCGGAAGGGCGTCTGGAAATCAGGACGCGGCAAGGGCCGGCGCACCCCGAAGGGCCGGCAGCTTGACGATGCGGCGCTGGCAGAGGTTCGGGCGCTGCTCGGGGATCGGCCGCGGCGGCGCGATCTGCTGATCGAGCATCTGCACCTGATCCAGGACGAATACGGCCATCTGAGCGCCGCGCATCTGAGGGCGCTCGCCGAGGAGATGCGGCTGCCGCAGGCGGCGGTCTGGGAAGTGGCGACCTTCTACGCGCATTTCGATGTGGTGAAGGAAGACGAGGCCCCGCCGCCCGCGCTCACCATCCGGGTCTGCGATTCGCTCGCCTGCGAACTCGCCGGGGCCGATGCACTCGCCGACGCGCTGGCGTCCGGGCTCGATCCGTCGGAGGTCCGTGTGTTGCACGCCCCCTGCATGGGGCGGTGCGAAGTGGCGCCGGTGGTCGTCGTCGGGCGCAACCATATCGGGCATGCCACGCCGGAGAACGTGAAGGCGGCGGTCGAAGCGCGCGCCGTCGACCCGGTGATCCCGGCCTATCCGAACTTCGAGGTCTACCGCTCGGGTGGCGGCTACGAGACGCTCCTCGCTCTCCGGGGCGGCGCCAGGACCCCGGACGAGGTCCGGCGCGAGGTGCTCGTCTCCGGACTGCGCGGCCTCGGCGGTGCAGGCTTCCCGTCGGGCAAGAAGTTCAGCTTCGTGCAGGAGGCGCCGGCGCCGCGGTTCCTCGCCGTCAACGGCGACGAGGGCGAGCCCGGGACCTTCAAGGATCGCTACGTGCTCGAACGCTCGCCGCATGTCTTCCTCGAGGGGATGCTGATCGCCGCCTGGACGATCGATGCGGCGCGCTGCTTCATCTACATGCGCGACGAATATCCGGCGGTTCTCGCCATCCTCAATCGCGAGATCGCAGCCCTCGAGGCGGCGGGGCTGGTCGAGCCCGGCTATGTCGATCTCCGTCGCGGCGCCGGCGCCTATATCTGCGGCGAGGAGAGCGCGATGCTCGAATCGATCGAGGGCAAGCGCGGCCTGCCGCGCCATCGGCCGCCTTATGTCGCGCAGGTCGGCATCTTCGGCCGTCCGACCCTCGTCAACAACGTCGAGACGCTCTACTGGGTCGCCCGGGTCTGCCGCGAGGGGCCGGAGGTATTGTCGGCACATGAGAAGAACGGCCGCAAGGGGCTGCGCAACTATTCGGTCTCGGGCCGGGTCAGCGCGCCGGGCGTCTACCTGCTGCCGGCCGGCTCGACCATCCGCGACGTGATCGAGGCGGCGGGCGGCATGGCCGAGGGGCACGAATTCAAGGCCTACCAGCCCGGCGGGCCGTCCTCGGGGATCCTGCCGGCCTCGCTCGACGACGTGCCGCTCGATTTCGATACGCTGCAGCCCCATGGGAGCTTCATCGGTTCGGCGGCGGTGGTGGTGCTCTCGGACAAGGACAGCATCAAGGAGGCGGCGCTCAACATGCTGCGTTTCTTCGCGCATGAGAGCTGCGGCCAGTGCACGCCGTGCCGGGTCGGCTGCGCGAAGGCGGTGCAGCTCATGGGGGCGGAGCGCTGGGACCGGGATATTCTTGCCGATCTCTGCACGGTGCTGGAGGACGCCTCGATCTGCGGCCTCGGTCAGGCGGCGCC
>CAYMOD010000076.1:1809-8221 GCA_964391945.1 uncultured Rhodobacterales bacterium
GCCTTCGGTTCAGGGGGTGAAAGCGTTGATCATCGCCATGTAGCCGCCCTGGTCGAGGAATTCCCGCTCGGCCGGGGTGGAGCTGCGGCCGAGCGCCTCGTTGCGGTAGGGGAAGCGGCCGAAGCGGCGGATGATCTCGCGATGGGCGCGGGCGTGGTTCAGGCTCTCGCCGGCGCCAAAGCTCAGCGCGATCAGGCGGACGCAACGCTCCTGGTCGGCGAGCATCTCCGAATGCATCAGTGGCAGGTAGAAGAACTGCCGCTCGGGCAGGGCGATCCGCTCGTCGAAACCTCGGACGATGCCGGACTTGGCGGCTGCGAGCGCCCGTTTATCCGTCGCGAAGGCCTGGGCGGAGCCGCGAAACATGTTGCGCGGGAACTGGTCGCTGACGATGAGATAGGCGAGGCAGGATTGAGGTTTGCCCACCCAACCCTGCACCTCGCCCTTCCGGACGCGCTGCCAGTCGGGGGCGAAGCGGTCGCGGATCATGTCGTCGAGGTCCGGCGCGACGTCGTACCATCGTTCCGGTCCGACCTCGACCAGCCAGAAATCCAGGATGTCCTGCACACGCGGGTCCATAGCGCTCTCCCGGTTGCCCGCACGAGAGATTGCCCGAGCCGCAATCGAAAGAGAAGAGGGATCGCTCGGTTTCGGGATTTTTGCCGAATGAGCGCCTGCGTGAGTGCCTGCCCTCCCTACATCCGAGGCCGCGCTTCTATCGGCTGACGGCGTGTTCGGGACGCTCGTGGAGCGCGCGATCGATTGCGGCGGCAAGGTTGCGGGCGTCGAAGGGCTTGCTGACGCGGACATGCGGCAGGCCGGACGGAAGATCGGCGTAACCGGTGGCGATCAGGACCGGCAGTCGCGGCCAGCGCTCCCGGATGGCGGCAAGAAGCTGCAGTCCGGTCATTTCGGGCATTCCCTGATCGGTGACGACGAGATCGACGGCATCTCCGGCTTCGAGGTGTGTGAGCGCATCGGCGCCGGAATGCGCCTCGACCGCGCTGTGGCCGAGCTCTTCGAGCAGGAAGACCGTGTTCATCAGGACGAGAGGATCGTCGTCCACGGCCAGAACGCGCAGCGGGTTCGGGGGGGCATCAGGCTCCGGAGGAGCGGTGGCGGCGGGAGCCGCTGCGGGCGTCCCGGTCACGGCCGGCAGCCAGATCTCGGCGGTGGAGCCCGAGCCCTTGCGGCTCTTGAGTTCGAGACGGCCGCCCGATTGTTCGGCGAGGCCATGCACCATCGAGAGGCCGAGGCCGGTGCCCTTGCCGACTGCCTTGGTGGTGAAGAAGGGGTCGCGCGCGCGGACAAGCGTCGCCTCGTCCATGCCCTCGCCCGAATCGGCGACCGTGATGCAGACATACGTGCCGGCCGCGAGCGGGCCTGGGGTCTCGGGCGTGATCCGGCGGGCATGGGCGGAAATGGTGAGGGTGCCGCCCTCCGGCATCGCATCCCGGCCGTTGGCAGCGAGGTTGATGAGCGCGAGCTCCAGCTGGACGCGATCGACCGCGACCGGCGGCAGGTCGGAGGGCAGCGCGATCCGAAGCTCGGCTCCGGCACCCAGCGAGTGACGCAGGAGGTCGCGGATACTCTCGACGAGGGCAGGGAGCGACACCGCTTCGGGCGCAAGCCGCTGCTGGCGAGCGAAGGCGAGCATGCGCTGGGTGAGAGTCACGCCCCGCTCGGCTGCCGCGGAGGCGTTTTCGACAAGGGTGAGCGCCTCCCGGTCCTCGATGAGGTGCCGGCGCAACCGGTCGAGACTGCCGACAACGACGGCGAGCAGGTTGTTGAAATCATGGGCGACGCCGCCGGTGAACTGACCGACTGCCTCCATCTTCTGCGCCTGACGCAGCGCCTCCTCGGCCTGACGATGGGCGGTCACGTCAACGAGACCGCAGAGCGCGCGTATCATCCGCCCCGCGGCGTCACGCTCGGCCTTGGCGGAGATCAGGACATTGAGCACGGCGCCCGATTTCGCGACGATGCGGCAGTCGAGATCACGCACCTCGGCTTTGCCGACAAGGGCGGGGATGTCGAGCGTCGATTCCCCTTCCGCCGGCTCGGGAAGGAAATCCGAGAAGCGGCGGCCGATTACCTCGTCCCGGCTGTAGCCGAGGAGGTCGAGCCACGCATCGCTTGCCTTCATGATGCGGGAGTTTTCGTCGAGAGTATGCAGCGGCAGCGGTGTGTGGCGGTAGATATCGCGCAGGGCAGCCTGGCTCATGCGCAGGTTGCTGGCCTCCTGCGCCGACAGTTCGGCGAGGCGACGGTCGAACAACGACGCAAGCAGAACGAAGAGGAGGATGACCAGGGTGACACCGGCGACGGCAATACCGAGCATGTCGTGATCGAGGGCGGCAGTGCCCTCATCGGATGTCATGGCGAGGACAGTGACGGAAGCCCCGAACATGCTGGCGTGGTGCATGCCGGAGATGGCGAGGCCTATCGCAATGGCGGCGACGAGCCTTATCCGCGTGGCGGTTTCGTGGAAGGCAAGCCAGAGTGCGGCTGCCGAGGCGCCGAGCGCGATCGCGATGGAAATGACCAGCCGGGTGGTATCGTAGGAGACGGTTATCGGCGGCCGGATCGCGGCCATGCCGATGGTGTGCATGCCGACGATGCCGCAGCCCATGAAGAGGGTGCTCAGCGCGAAGGGGAGCAGGCGTGTGCCGCGGATGGAGAGGATCAGGAAAGCGGACGCGGTTGTTCCGACGGCGAGGATGCCCGAGAGGATCGTCAGGCCGAGGTCGTAGGTCACGACCGTGCCGGACAGGCTCATCGCCAGCATCGCGACGAAATGCATCGCCCAGAGCCCGCCGCCCATTGCAAGCGCCGCCGCGGTGAGCCAGCCGGCGCGCAGCCAGCCCTCCGTCGCCCGGATACGGCCGGCAAGGTCGAGCGCGGTATAGGAGGCCGCGCATGCGATCAGCAGCGCGACAGTGATGAGCAGGGGATCATGGCTCGCCTCGACCGTCATGGGTCGCCACCTCGAAACTCCGGGCGTCCCGGGGCGGCTACGGTCGCCGGAGGTAGCCGTCTGGCGGGTCCGCGCCGCCTGGTCAGGATGCAGTTCACCGAGTCGCAGTGTCCGTGGATCAATGCTGGCGCGCAAGGCGCAGGAAGGTAAAGATTCCCAGGGGGGGGAAGCGTCGCTTCTCGATCACCGAAAGCCGGGAATCGCCGAGGATGCGCTCCATCGCGAAGTCGGGATGCCAGCCGAGCTTGTCGGCGAAGGGCGCCATGGCGCGTTCGATGCGGGCGAGCATGCCGCGGTCGCGGGCAAAGTGGTTCACGATGACGATCTCGCCGCCCGGCTTGCAGACGCGGGCCATCTCGGAGACGACGCGCTCGGGCTCGGGCACGACCGAGACGAGATACATCGCCACGACCGTGTCGAAATGCGCATCAGGGAAGTCGAGGTGGCGGGCGTCCATCTGGCGGATCGCCTTGACGTGGTCGAGATTCTCCCGGCGGACCTTCTCGCGCGCCTTGTCGAGCATGTCGGCGGAGACATCGATCCCGGTCACCTCGAGATGCGGGCTGTAGCGTTTGAGCGACAGGCCGGTGCCGACGCCGACCTCGAGGACACGGCCGGAGCGGGTGTTGAGGTAGTCGACGACCCGATTGCGGCCGATCCCGGTGATGGCGCCGAAGGTCGTGTCGTAGATCGGGGCCCAGCGGCGATAGGTGTCGGTGACGGCTTTCAATTCCATGACGGACTCCGGAAGCGGCTCAGATCGTGGGGCGGCGGCGGGCAGTGATCAGCCCGTGCGCCACGGCAGCGACATAGGCGATGACGAGGATCACCATAAGCAGCCAGAAGCGGGTGAGCACCAGCCCGACGATCACGCCCATGGCAATGAGGAGATAAGGTACGTGATCGCGCGAGATGCGCAGTCCCTTCGGAGACAGGGTCGGGATGCGGCTGACCATGAGGCTGCCGACAAGGCCGAGATAGGGGGCGACGATGATCGTCGCCCCCCGCATGTCGATGACCCCGCCGAATGTGAGATAGACCGGCAGCAGCGCGAGGAGGGCGCCTGCCGGGGCCGGGACGCCGGTGAAATGCGCCCGCCCGGGCGGCGGTGGCAGATCGCGGTTGACGTTGAACCGGGCGAGGCGGAGGCAGCAGCAGATCGCGAAGACGAGGGCGAAGATCCAGCCGAAGCCAGGCGCGTCCGTGAGGGCGAAGAAGAAGACGAGAAGCGCCGGGGCGACGCCGAAATTCACGAAATCCGACAGGGAATCGAGTTCGGCGCCGAAGGAGCTCGCGGCTTTGAGCTTGCGGGCGAGAAGCCCGTCGAGCCCGTCGATCACCGCGGCGAAGATGATGAGAAGGGCTGCGAGTTCGAAGTCCTCGTGGAAGGCAAATCGGATGGCGCTGAGCCCGGCCGAGAGGCCGAGGATGGTGACGAGGTTCGGCAGCAGGTGGAGGAAGGGCAGGCTGCGCGGCCGCGCGTCGGGGCGATGTTCGCCCAGTTGGGGTACGGGGTCGATCTCGTCCCAGGCGGAGGAGCGGTGATGAGGGTCCTCGGGTCCGGGCACTAGCGGATCTCGCCCTGACGGGGCGGCTCGCTCGAGAGGAGGTCGGCGATCACCGTCTCGCCGGCGGTCGTGTACTGGCCGGTGACGACGAGGGGGGAGACGCCGTCAGGGAGATAGACGTCGAGGCGCGAGCCGAAGCGGATCATGCCGAAACGTTCGCCGGTGCGGATGCGGTCACCCTCGCGGGTGTCGCAGACGATGCGGCGGGCGACGAGGCCGGCGATCTGGACGACCGCGAGGCGGCGGCCGTCTTCAAGGTCGATCACCAGGGCATTGCGCTCGTTGTCGGAACTGGCCTTGTCGAGCGAGGCGTTCAGGAACTTGCCGGGACGGTAGGCGATGCGCGTGATCGTGCCGGCGATGGGCGCGCGGTTCACGTGGCAGTCGAACACGTTCATGAAGATGCTGATCCGCGCCATCGCGGCGGGACCGAGGCCGAGTTCAGCTGGTGGAACGGCGGCGGCGATCTGGGAGACGAAACCGTCGGCGGGAGCGACGATCAGTCCCGCGCGGGTCGGTGTCATCCGTTCCGGGTCGCGGAAGAAGTAGTAGCACCAGACGGTCAGCCCGACGCCGATCCAGCCGAGAGGCTCGGCAATGAAGAAGAGCACGAGGGTAAAGGCGGCGAAGATGCCGATGAAGCGCGGCCCCTCGCGGTGGACGGGCTTGAGGACGGTAGAGAGGACGCTGATGGACATCGGCTCCGGGTATGGCCGTTGCGGTCCGCCTCTCTTAACGAAAATCGGCGCGAGTGCAACGGGGGCAGGAGAAGGGGGGAAGGTTGCTGTTATTCCGTGACTATTCCGATGCGCAACCCATGCGCGAACCCCGCACGGAGCACTGCATGTTTTCCCCGGCTCAGGGGACGAGGCGCATCTCGTCGCCGGCGATCTCGATCCGGGAGAAACGGTCGAGAAAGGACATGCCGAGGAGCGAGATGCCGAGATCGCCGTCGCTGACGGTGGCGGGAACGTCGCGGTCCACGCGTCCGGCGAGCGCGAGGCTGTCGAGGCGGACGGGCGCAGTGCGGACGGTGCCGTTCGCGGTGCGGGCGCGGCCGAGATAGAGGAGGCTGTCCGGGTCGATGCCGGCGGCGGCGGCGTCCTTGCGCGAGAGGACGATCACGGTGGCGCCGGTATCGACCATGAACCGGACCGGGGTGCCGTTGACGGCGAGTTCGGCGTGGAAATGGCCGTCGCGGGCGCGGGAGAGGATGATCGTCTCGCCCGAGACCGAAAGGGCGGCGGGGGGCGGCTCGGGGCCTTCGTTCCAGAGCCAGTAGCCGACGACGAGCATCGCGGCGATCGCTCCCCAGACGAGAAGGGCGCGGATCGCCCGCGCGATGGCGTAGCCGCCGCCGAGGAGGAAGAGGAGCAGGAAGGCGCCGAGGAGCGCGAGATAGAGGAGGCGGGCGCCGCTGTCCGGGTCCATCACGTGCCGCCGATGATGCCGACCTCGGCGATTCCGTCGAGGACGAACTGGACGGAGAGGGCAGCAAGCAGGATGCCGAGGAGCCGGGTGAGGACGGTGATGCCGGTCGGGCCGAGATACCGGGCAACGGCGCCACCGGCGAGGAAGAGGGCGAGGCAGAGCGCCATGATCGCGGCAAGGATGAGGTTGAGACCGGCGAGGCCGGCGAGGCCTTCGGCGGTGCCGGAATAGAGAATCATCGTCGCCAGCGCGCCGGGTCCGGCGATGAGGGGCGTCGCGAGCGGGAACACCGTCGGGTCGGGGGGCGGCTCGTCGGCCCGGTGGTTGCGGCGCTCGGTGCGTTTCTCGAACACCATGTCGATGGCGATCAGGAACAGGAGAACCCCGCCGGCGATGCGGAAGGCCGACATCGAGATGCCGATCGCGCCAAGCATGG
>CAYMOD010000077.1:0-2336 GCA_964391945.1 uncultured Rhodobacterales bacterium
CGGCGTCGGCGAGGAGGTTCACGCCCTTGAGCATCTTGCTGCGGGCATCGGTATCGAA
Organism: uncultured Rhodobacterales bacterium; assembly: GCA_964391945.1. Classification (GTDB taxonomy): domain Bacteria; phylum Pseudomonadota; class Alphaproteobacteria; order Rhodobacterales; family Rhodobacteraceae; genus Amaricoccus. The sequence goes on from CAYMOD010000077.1 coordinate 59, forward strand.
TTTTACAAGCTTGGCAGCCATGAGTGTTGGTCTCCTAAAGTCTTCTGGATGCGACGTTCGGGATCGAAGGCTCAGGCCGCGGCGCGGGAGGCCTTGCTGCTCTCGATGATGCCGAGGATGTCGCTTTCCTTCATGATCAGGTAGTCTTCGTCGTTGACCTTGACCTCGGTGCCCGACCACTTGCCGAACAGGATGCGGTCGCCGGCCTTGACGGCGGGAGCGATCAGTTCGCCCGAGTCCTTGCGGGCCCCCTCGCCGACGGCGATGACCTCGCCCTCCGACGGCTTCTCCTTGGCGCTGTCGGGGATGATCAGGCCACCCTTCGTCTTCTCGTCGCTCTCGATACGGCGAACGAGGACACGGTCGTGCAGCGGTTTGAAATTCATGGGAACAGCTCCTTGCTTGCGTTCCGGTACCAAAAGGGGCAGACCCATGCGGCGCCCTCCCCTTCTGTTAGCACTCTGAGGTGGTGAGTGCCAACACGCCACCGCATTAAGACGGGGCGACCCGGCTTGTCAAGTCGCATGGCCGGTGTTTCGCGGGGCCTTCCGGAGAGCCCCGGGGCGCGCGCAGGACGGCGAGGGCCGGGAAGGGAGCGTGATGGTCAGGATCATCGAGCGGCTGGACGAGATTGCGGAGGAGTACTCCGCGCTCTACTGCGACCTCTGGGGGTGCCTCCACGACGGGGTGCGGGCGTTTCCGGCGGCGGTGGAAGCGCTGGCGCGATTCAAGGCCCGGGGTGGCGCGGTGCTCCTGATGACGAATTCGCCGCGGCCACGGGCGAGCGTCATGCGCCAGATCGAGGCGCTCGGGGTGCCGCGGGAGGTCTACGACACGGTGATCTCGTCGGGGGATGCGGCGCAGGACGCGCTGGCGCGGGGCATGTTCGGGCACCGGGTCTATCACCTCGGGCCCGCGCGCGATCTCGTCTTCTTCGAACGCGAGGACGGCAGCCCGGTGCCGGTGGAACTGGTGCCGCTCGAGGAGGCGGAGGCGATCGTCTGCACCGGGCTCTTCGACGACCGGACCGAGACGCCCGAGGATTACCGCGCGACCATCCTCCATGGTGTCAACAAGGGGCTGAAGCTCCTCTGCGCCAATCCCGACATCGTCGTCGATGTCGGCGACAAGCGCATCTACTGCGCCGGCGCCATCGCCCAGGCCTATACCGAGGCCGGGGGCGAGAGTTTCTACTTCGGCAAGCCGCACGCGCCGATCTACACGATGGCGCGGCGCTGGCTCGATGCGGCGGGGTACGACGCCGGGCCACGCACGATCCTCGCGATCGGGGACGGCATCCATACCGATATCGCCGGCGCCAGCGGCGAGGATCTCGATTCGGTCTTCGTGACCGGTGGGCTCGCGGCGGCGGAGACGGCGACGAGCGGCGAGGCCGGGCCGGATGCGAAGCTCCTCGACGCCTATCTGCGCAAGGCGCGGCTGACCCCCACCGCGGCGATGGCCTTCCTCCGCTGAGGCGGGACCGCGGGTGCGGCTTGCCTGGATGGCCGCTCCCTCATCCGGTCGGGTGAGGCGGGCCAAGGCGCGCACCCCGCGGAAAGCGGGGCGCCTTCCGCTGCCCGGAAATGCGGCGGTTTCAGGGATTTCCTGCGCGGTGCGCGGCAGGAGCGGAAGCGGTTGCCGGCGCGGGCAGATGAACGCTTTCCGGCCGCGGAGCGGCGCTCGTGCAAACCACTGCGCAACATTATTTCGCCCATCCCGGCAACTCTATTCATAAAGTTGCGCAAGATTATTGCGCGGCCATGCGGGGCACGCTATCTCTCCCCATACTGAAGAGGGCGGAGGTACCATGTTCGACGTGCGCGAATCACCGCAGATGACGGGGTCGATCCCGATCGAGGATCTCGAGATCGGGATGACGCGGGCGCTGCAGAAGGTGGTATCGGAACGGATGATCGCGCTCTTTGCCGAGATTTCGAGCGATCACAACCCGGTGCATCTCGACGAGACCTATGCGCGGAAGACGATGTTCGGCGGTCGGATCGCGCATGGATTGCTGACCGGTTCGCTGATCTCGGCCGTCATTGGCGAGCAGCTGCCGGGGCACGGGTCGATCTACCTGAAGCAGGATCTGAAGTTCTTCGGGCCAGTGCGGCCGGGCGACCTCGTCGAGGCGCGGGTCACCGTCACGGCGGTCGATGTCGAGAAGCGGCGGGTGACCCTCGACTGCAGTTGCTCCGTCGACGGCGTCGACATGCTGCGCGGCGAGGCGATCGTACTTGCGCCGCGCCGCGCCGACCTGATCCCGGAGGGTTGA
>CAYMOD010000077.1:2436-5237 GCA_964391945.1 uncultured Rhodobacterales bacterium
GGTTGGCGTCCCGCTGCTGCGGGCGCCGGAGGGAGATCATGCAACGCCATCATGGTTATCGGGGCCTGGCCCCGGCCGACCGCGGCGCCGCGGTGGCGATCGGCAATTTCGACGGCGTGCATCTCGGCCACCAGTCGGTGATCGCGCTGGCCCGCGCAGCGGCGGCGGAGAAGGACGCCTCCCTCGGGGTGGTCACCTTCGAGCCGCATCCGCGGAACTTCTTCAATCCGGAGGGGCCCGCCTTCCGGCTGATGAATGCCAAGGCGCGGGCAAGCCGGCTGGAGAAGCTCGGGGTCGAGCAGCTCTACGAGATCCCGTTCGATGCGTCGCTGGCCTCGATGACGGGGGAGATTTTCGTCGAGCGGGTGCTGGTCGAGGGACTCGCGGTCCGGCACGTCGTCGCGGGCGAGGATTTCCGCTTCGGCAAGGGGCGGGAGGGCGACGGTGCGCTTCTCCGCGCGCTTGGTGCACGGCTGGGGTTCGGGGTGACGCTGGCGCCGCTCGTCTCCGAGGGCGGGACCGACGTCTCCTCGACGGCGATCCGGGTGGCGCTGAGCGAAGGCCGGCCGGAGCAGGCGGCGCGGATGCTCGGGCACTGGCATCGGGTCGAGGGCCGGGTCGAGCACGGCGACAAGCGGGGGCGGGGCATGGGATTCGCGACCGCCAACCTGTCGCTCGGAGGGCTGCATCTGCCGCGGCTCGGGATCTACGCGGTGAGCGTCGATGTGCTCGAGGGGAAGCACCGGGGGCGGTGGCGGGGGGCGGCTTCGATCGGGGAGCGGCCGACCTTCGGGATTCATGTGCCGAATCTCGAGGTTCATCTCCTCGATTTCGAGGGAGACCTCTACGGAATCGCGGTATCGGTGGCGCTCGTCGCCTATCTGCGGCCGGAACTGAAGTTCGAGACGATTGATGCGCTGGTCGCGCAGATGCACCGCGATGTGGCGGAAGCGCGCGTGCGGCTGGAACAGGCGGGGCTTTGACCGGTCTTGTCGCTGACGTTCCCATATATGGATCCGCTGGCGCAAGACGGTTCCGAACGATACCGGGGAGAGTGCAACAATGGCACGCAGTGACCTGCGGCCCGAATTCTGGAAGCTTCCCCTCGACCGGCTCCGGCCCGCCGAGTGGGAGGCGCTCTGCGATGGATGCGGCAAATGCTGCCTCATCAAGCTCGAGGACGGGGACACCGGCGAGGTATACCTCACTTCGGTCGCGTGCCGGCTGCTCGACATCGCCACCTGCCGTTGCGGCAATTATGCCAACCGGAAGGCGCTGGTGCCGGCCTGCGTGATGCTGACCCCGAAGAAGGTGCGGGAAGCGCTTGAGTGGCTGCCCTCGACCTGCGCCTACCGGCTCCGGGCGAAGAAGATGCCGCTCCGGGAGTGGCATCCCCTGCTCACCGGTGATCCCGAGAGCGTGCACCGCGCCGGCGTGTCGCTGCGCGGCGCGCTGGTGCCGGAATACGAGGTCGCCGAGGAGGATCTCGAGGATTACCTGATCGACGACGAGCCCTGATACGGGGCGCGTCGGGTATTCGGGGCGTTTCAGCGTGAAAACGTGAACCCACACCGAGTCCCGAGGGTCTTGCCGCCCGGCAGGCGGCCTCGGCCGGAGGGCGGTGGATATGCCCGTGTCCCGGGTTCTGCGACCCTGCTGCGACACTGCCGGCACGCCCTCCGCAGCGGGAACGGACCCACTCGTGGCGGCAGATGCGTCGTGATGCTGCGTCCGTCGCCCATCGTCTGTCGCCCATCGTCCGTCGCCCCGGCGTTGCGGCCGCGGGTTTCCCCGGCTATCTGATGATGCATCTCCTGCCTCACTCAGGGTCGCCCCATGACCGTGCATCTCCTCAAGCTCTGCGTCGGCACCGATAGCGTCGATGACCTGCTGGAATGGCAGGCGGCGCGACTCGCGCAGGCGCGGGAGGAAGGCCGGCCGGCGCTGCCGGTGCACGTCACCCGGATGTGGCCAAGACGCGAAGCGGAACTCCTCGACGGCGGTTCGCTCTACTGGGTGTTCAAGGGGCTGGTGCTGGCGCGGCAGCGCATCCTCGGCCTCGCGCCGCGGACGGGCGAGGACGGGATCGCGCGCTGCGCGATCATGCTTGATCCGGAGGCGGTGACGGTGCGGCCGGTCCCGCGGCGGCCGTTCCAGGGCTGGCGCTATCTCGCGGCCGAGGATGCCCCGGCCGACCTCGCGCCGGGCGAGCCGACCGAGGCGCTGCCGCCGGAACTCGCGGCCGAACTCGCCGCGATCGGGGTGATCTGATGCGGCGGGCACTGGTCATGGCTCTGGCCGCAGGTGTCACTGCCTGCGCGTCAGGCGAGGAGCCGGCAGCGCAATACGACTGGAACGCGATGGGGCAGGATTTCTGCGCGGCGGCGCTCGCCGGTGACGTAAGGGCGCTCGCGCCGATCGTGACGCCGGAACTCGGCTGGCTGCTCGGGCAGGCCGAGGGGCAGGTGCCGGCGCGGTTTCTCTTCCAGGGCTACGACGTCGAGGCGACCGGTTGCGCGGTCCGGACCCGCAACGCCGCGCTGGTCGAGGTCCGCCGCGACGTGGCGGGCGGTCCCGGCTGGGTCGATACCCTCGTCATGGTGCCCGAGCCGGACGGCTCGACGCGCATCGATGACATCCTGTTCGGAACGCGGCGGAGCGACACGCTGCGCGCCCGGCTCGGGGCGCTGCTCGGGCGCTGAGGCATGGCGGCCGTTGCCGCCGATACGCAACCGGAACCGGCGGCCGAGCATTTCGTCGTGGTATTGAAGGCGACGATCATCGCGTGGGAAACCGGTCTC
>CAYMOD010000077.1:5337-8213 GCA_964391945.1 uncultured Rhodobacterales bacterium
GCATGGAGGGCGCTGCCAATGCCGAAACCGGGATCGCTCCGGTGCCGATCCAGCTGGCGATCTGGTTCTCCGGCACGCAGGCGGCGCCAGGGCGTGAGGCCCGAGCCGGTGTTTCTGAAGCCGGCAGACGGTGCGGCTCGGCATCGAGAGCCTCGGCGGGCGGCGGCTGGCAGTGGAAGCGGACCGATCTCCGGTTCAGGTCGCAGGAATGGTGCGGGACCGAAGCCAGATCTCGATCGTCGCGAACCGCGCTGCACGAAGGAGTGGCGTGCGGCGCGGTTGACACGGGCGCCCGAGGCCCTTGCGGAACCGCCGGCCCCGGCTCACGTTGGGACGCCAGCCTGGCCGCGCATACCCTGCGGCGCCGGAGGGTGGCCAATGTGCTGGCTTCTATCTCCGGCAACGCGGGGACCTGCCCTCTCGGGGGCTCCAGACTCGGCAACCCGCGAAGATGAAAGATCGTTAATCTCCGCGCGAGACGCCTGTCAGGTGCGGTGTCCAGATGTGCCACGTCCCCGCGCCCTCCCGAGGGTGCGAAAGCCAAGGAGATGCATTCATGAAGCAGAGCGTATCCATTCTGCGGGCCGGCCCGCGAGCCGCCGCCGCCGCGGCGACGGTGCTTGCGGCCTCGACCGCCTGGATCGCGTGGTCGCCGGCCACGCTCGCGCAGACGGAGCCCGGCGCGATCGCCGATCTCGTCGAGCGGGTGAGCCCGGCGGTCGTCACCGTGCTCTCGACCCAGGAGGCCCGCAGCGATGCCCGGGGCATGATGCCCTTCCCGTTCCCGGAGGATTCCCCCTTTGGCGAGTTCTTCCGCCGTTTCGGCCCCGAGCTTCTGCCGATGCCGCCCGAAGACCGCGAGATGCCGCGGCGCTCGGGCGTGGGGTCGGGCTTCGTGATCGAGAGCGACGGCTACATCGTCACCAACAACCACGTGGTCGAGGGCGCGGACACCGTTACCGTCCGCCTCGCCGACGAGCGCGAGTTCGGAGCCGAAGTCCTCGGCACCGACCCCCAGACCGACCTCGCGCTGCTCAAGATCGACACCGACGGCCTTGCCGAACTCGATTTCGGCGACAGCGACGCGCTCCGGGTCGGCGACGACGTGATCGCGGTCGGCAACCCGTTCGGCCTCGGCGGCACGGTGACCCGCGGCATCGTCTCGGCACTCGGCCGCGACATCAACGCCGGGCCCTATGTCGACTTCATCCAAACCGACGCCTCGATCAACCGCGGTAATTCCGGCGGGCCGCTCCTCAACCTCGAAGGCGAGGTGATCGGCGTCAATTCGGCGATCTATTCGCCCACCGGCACCTGGGTCGGCGTCGGCTTCGCCATCCCGTCGAGCACCGCGGAGCAGATCGTCGCCGATCTGCGCGAGGACGGGGCCGTCGAGCGCGGCTGGCTCGGCGTGGCGATCCAGCCCGTCACCGACGAGATCGCCGCCGCGCTCGGCCTTGAGGAGGCCACGGGCGCGCTTGTCTCCGATGTCGCGCCCGACAGCCCCGCCTCCGACACGCTCGAGACCGGCGACCTCATCCTCACTTTCAACGGGCAGGAGGTGACGGCGAGCCGCGACCTGCCGCGGATCGTCGCCGAGACGCCGCCCGGCACCGAGGCGGAGATCGAGATCCTGCGCGGTAACACCCGCGAGACCGTGTCGGTCGAACTCGGCCGGCTCGATTTCGAGCAGGTGGCCGCCGCGAACGGTTCGGAGGAGCGCGGCCCCGGCGCGCTCTCCGACCGGCTCGGCGCCACCACGGCGCCGCTGACCGCGGAGGTGCGCCAGCGGCTCGGCGTCGAATCGGATGCGGAAGGACTCGTCATCACCTCCCTCGATGGCGAGGGGGCGGCCGCCGAAGCGGGCCTCACGGTGGGCGATGTCATCCTTCGGGTCGGCAACCAGCCGGTGCGCTCGAACGCCGACCTCGAACAGGCGCTCGAGAGCGTCGAGGGCGATGCCGCCCTCTTCCAGATCGAGCGCGGCGGATCGCGGCTCTTTGTCGGCGTCCGGATCGGCTGATCCCGCGGAGGTGGCCGAAACCTCGCGGCGCGGCGGTTCGCTGCCGTGCCGCCGCATGGCCCGGAGGAAGAAATGGCGCGCCGCATGCTGATCGTCGAGGACGATACGGAGACCCGCGACTATGTCGCCAAGGGCCTGCGCGAGGCCGGCTATACGATCGAGGTGACCGGATCGGGCCGCGACGGCCTCGCGCAGGCGGTGGGCGGCGGGTTCGACGCGCTCGTCCTCGACCGGATGCTGCCTGATCTCGACGGGCTCAGCCTGCTCAAGTCGTTGCGCGCCGCCGGGGTCGCCACGCCGGCGATCATGCTGACCGCCCTTGGGGCGATCGACGAGCGGGTCCGCGGCCTCAAGGCCGGCGCCGACGACTACCTCGTCAAGCCCTTCTCCTTCGCCGAGCTTTCGGCCCGGATCGAGGCGCTGTTGCGCCGCCCGGTCGAGGCGCGCGAGGAGACCCGCCTCGCCTGCGCCGATCTCGAGCTCGACCTGATCTCGCGCACGGCGCGGCGCGGCCAACGCTGGTTCGACCTCCTGCCCCGCGAGTTCCAGATGCTCGAATATCTGATGCGGCGGAAGGGCAGGGTGGTCACCCGCACCATGCTGCTCGAAGGGCTCTGGGACTACCGGTTCGATCCCGGCACCAACGTCATCGATGTCCACATCTCGCGCCTTCGCCGCAAGATCGATGCCGAGGGCGAGCGGCCGCTGATCCGCACCGTGCGCGGCAGCGGCTACATGATCGCCGACTAGAGCATGTTCGACGGACACCGGTTCGCCGAATATGCTCCATGTCCTTGAGGGATGGCGTTTTCGAACCGCGAAAGGGGTTATCCACTTGCGCTGAAAACGCTCT
>CAYMOD010000078.1:0-8208 GCA_964391945.1 uncultured Rhodobacterales bacterium
AGCGCCGCTTCCATCCGCCCGCTGTCGTAGACGTTCATCTGGCAGCCGTAGGTCTTGACATGGAGCCGGAGCGGCCCCGATGTCCCGGCCTTCACCTCTCGTCCCGCTCCGCTCACGGTAGAAGCCCCCGCATGCATGGAAAAGGTCGCGGAAAACCCGCAGGCTCCGCGACCCTCCCTCTACTCTGCGGTCCGGGCCGGAGCAACCCGCCGACGCCGGGTGGGTGCCGGTTTCGGCGCCGGTTCAGCGGTGGCGCCGTTGGTCCGCGGCTTGCGGCCGAGGCCGATCTTCTTCGCGAGTTCCTGGCGCTTCAACGCGTAGCTCGGCGCCACCATCGGATAATCGGGCTTGAGTCCCCATTTCGCGCGATAGTCGTCCGGCGTCATCCCGTAGGCGGTCATGAGATGCCGCTTGAGCATCTTCAGCCGCTTCCCGTCCTCGAGACAGATGATGTAGTCGTTGGTCACCGACTTCCGGATCGGAACTGCGGGAACAAGCTCGACAGCGGCGGCCTCTTCAGCCGTCGCCAGCTCGCTCAGCTTCTTGTAAACTTGCTGGATCAGTTCCGGAACTTCAGTCTGTACTACCGGATTGTTCGCGATATGCGCCGAAACGATCTCAGTCGTGAGGGCGAGGATCTCGCCCCGACCGATCGTCTGCTCTTCTGACATGATACCTCATCCTGTAAACGGGGCGAGCGGCCGATCCATACTTCAGCTCGCCGCGTTACTCGTGCTAATGCCGCTGGATCGTGCAGGAAGGGCGGCATGATGATAATTTATTCTTGTCCTTCCGTCTTGACAAGATGTATTGGTCAGGTTTTTGAGAAAAATTCAGTGAGCGCACGACGAGCAGAAGAACGCCGATACAATGCAGCTTTGTCGTGGAGCGCAAGAGCTCCCTATCACGGTTGCATGAGCAAGAATTTGCCGCTCCAGCCGGATGTTGTCACCTCGCGGGGAAAGGTATAGGTCTCCGGCCAAGTTCTCCCGCGACAATCATGTGGCATCTGGTCCATGGCAGCCACCGCCTCCAACGGCCCGCAGGAAAACGCGCGGCGTCACCGGCTGAATCTTTCGGCCGGTTTTGCCTCCATCCTGGTGGCGATCCTGCTCGTCGCCGGCAAGCTCTGGGCGGGCTATGTCACCGGCTCACTCGCCGTCGCGGCCTCGCTCATCGACTCCGTGCTCGACATCATTGCCTCGACCGGCGGCCTCGCCGCCATCATCTATGCGGCCCGGCCGCCCGACGCGAAACATGGCTTCGGCCACGGCTCGATCGAGGATCTGGTCGCCCTCGGCCAAGCGCTTCTCGTCACGGGTTCGGCCGGTTACATCGCCTGGCGCGCCCTCGACCGGATCGGCGAGCCGCCACCGCTCGCCGCCGAGGGCTTCGGCCTCGTGGTGATGGCGGGCAGCGTGGTCCTCACCCTCGCGCTTGTCCTCTGGCAGAGCCTTGTCGCCCGTCGCACCGGCTCGCGCATCGTCGCCGCCGACCGGCTCCATTACCTCTCCGATCTGCTGCCCTCGATCGGCGCGATGATCGCCCTCGCCGGTGCCGCCCGTGGCCACCGCTGGCTCGATCCGGTGATCGCCATCATCGCCTGCCTCGTGCTCATATGGGGCGCGATCGGGATCGGCCGGCCGGCCTGGAACGCGCTGATGGATGCCCGCGCCGATCCCGCCCTCATCCGCCGGATCGAGAGGATACTCGGCGAACATCCGGGCGTCCGCGGCTTCCACGACCTGCGGACCCGCACCGCCGGCAGCCGCGTCTTCGTCCAGGTCCATGTCGAACTCGACGGCGACCAGAGCCTCGACGCGGCACATGCGATCGCGGCCGAATTGCGCCTCCGGATCCTGGAGATGGAGCCGGGCGCCGACGTCATCATCCATCAGGACCCGGTCTGAACCGGCCGTTACGGGACCGGCCTCGGGAGGTATCGGATTCCCTTGGCCGCGATCCGGATCTGAAGCCCCGGCCGGGAATGCCGCCCCGCCAGCCGGTTTCAGGCGGCGAGGCCGCGTTTCCGGAGCAGCGCCCCGACTCCCGGCAGCCGGCCGCGAAAGGCGATGTAGAGGGCTTCCGGATCGCGCGAGCCGCCTGCTGACAGGATCTCGCCGGCGAGTCGCGCGGCCACCTCCGCGTCGAACGGATCGCCCGCCTCCTCGAAGGCCGCGAAGGCGTCGGCATCCATCACCTCGGACCACATGTAGGAGTAATACCCGGCCGAATAGCCGTCGCCGCCGAAGACATGGAGGAAATGCGGACTCGCATGGCGCATCGGGATCGCCTCCGGCATGGCGATCCGCGCGAGCGTCGCGCGCTCCGCCGCCGCCGGATCCTCGGGGGCCGGCCCGGAATGCAGGTCAAGATCGACGAGTGCGGAGGCGAGGTATTCCACCGTATGAAACCCGGTGTCGTAGGTGCGCGCCGCCAGCACCCGGTCGAGGAGCGATTTCGGCATCGGCTCGCCGGTCCGCACATGACGGGCGTGGCGTTCGAGCACCTCGGGGACGCTCAGCCAGTGCTCGTAGAGCTGGCTCGGCAGTTCGACGAAATCGCGCGCGACCGAAGTACCGGAGACGAATTCATAGGTCACGTCCGACAGGATCTGGTGCAACGCATGGCCGAATTCGTGAAAGAGCGTGTTGGCGTCGTCGAAGGTGAGCAGGCATTTCCCGCCCTGCGGGGCCTTGGCGAAGTTGCAGACGTTGACGACGATCGGCCGCACCGCGCCATCGAGCTTCTTCTGGGAGCGGAAGGTCGAGCACCAGGCCCCCGACCGTTTCGACGGCCGCGCATAGTAATCGCCGATGAAGATTCCCATGTGGCGGCCCGCGCGCGTCACCTCCCAGGCCCGCGCGTCCGGGTGGTAGAGCGGCATCTCCACCGGCCGGAACGCAAGGCCGAACAGGCGTCCAGCCACCTCGAAGGCAGCAGCAATCATCGACTCGAGCTCGAAATACGGCTTTACCTCCGCTTCGTCGAGATCGTGCTCGCGCTTCTGGCGGATCGCGGAATAATAGCGCCAATCCCAGGACCGCAGCGCGTCATTGACACCGTCCTCGCGCATGAGTTCGGCAAGTGCCGCGCCATCCGCCTCGGCCGCCGCCCGCGCCGGGATCCAGACCGCTTCGAGGAGGGCGCGGGCCGCTTCCGGCGTCTTCGCCATTTCGGTCTCGAGTTTGAAGGCGGCGAAATCCGGGTAGCCAAGAAGCCGGGCCCGCTCCGCGCGGAGCCGCAGGATCTCGGCGATGACCGGCCGGTTGTCGCTCGCACCACCGTTCGCGCCGCGCGCGAGCCAGGCCGCCATCGCCTTCTCGCGCAGGTCGCGGCGCGGCGAGAAGGTGAGGAACGGCACGATCAGGCTCCGCGACAGCGTGATCACATGCCCCTCGCGCCCCGCTCCCGCGCGGCCTCCGCACAGGCGGCAACGAGCCAGTCAGGCAGGCCGGCGAGATCCTCCGCCTCAAGCGGCATTGTCCAGTCGCGCTCGTCCCGGAGCACGTTTTGCGAAAACGCCGTGCCGAGGCTCGCGAGGCGCTCCATGATCGCCGCGAGCCGGTCGCGATCCCCGCCCTCGAGCCGCGCCCCCGCCCGTACGAACATCCGGTGATAAAGCTCGAGCACCCGCTCCTGCTCTTCCGTCAGGCCGAGGCTTTCGCGCATCCCCATCAGCGCATCCACCCGCGCGAACAGCGCCGGGTTCATCGCGATTTCCGACTGAAAGGCCGCGAGTTTCGGGCTGATCTCGCGCTGGAGCGCCTCGATCCGGTCGCTGGTATCGGCGCTGGCGAGATTGAAGAATACCGAAGCCACCCGCCCGAGACGCTCCCCCGCGCGTTCGAGCGCCTCGATGGTGTTGGCGAAACCGGGCGGCGCGGGATCGGCGGCGACGCGCGCTACCCGCTCCCGCGCCTCCGTGAGCGCCGCTTCGAAGGCCGGTGCGAAATCCTCGCTCCCGAACTCCGCGAAGGGAGGCACCCCGAATGGCGTCTCCCACTCGCTGAGCAGTACGTTCATCCCGCGCATCTCCCGTCAGCCTGGCCGCTTTCCGTGACGGCGCTCGCCGCGGACCCTCGGACGGGAGGCGTTCTGCGTCAAGCCGGGGCCAGCGCTCCGCGGGTGTTGACCACGTCGGCGACGCCGGCGGCGAAGGCTTCGATGACCGCCGAATAGAATTCCGTCGTCGTCGCCGGGATCGTCTGGACACGCGTGTCCGGATCGGTGTCCATTCGTGTCATCGCCTGTTCGGCCGAGGCCGAAACCGTGTAGAGCCCCGTCGGCTCGCCGGTCGCGCTGTTGAGGAGCGTCACCGTCCCGCTCAGACGGGCGTCGCTCGCACCCGCCGACGATTCGAAGAAGCTCGCGACCGACAGTTCGTCGATATCGACCAGGAGCCGCACCCCGTCCGGACCGGTCTGGCCGATGAATTCGGCCGCGATCGCCGATTCGAGATCGCCTTCGAGATTGCCCCAGTAAGCCGCCGCGTCACGGCTCCCCACCGCGCTCAGATCGCTCGACACCGTGACGTCCGAGACTATCGGCAGTCCGACGACGGCAACCTCATCCTCGCCGCCGCCGCAGGCCGCCAGCGCCATCACCGCGCCCGCCAGAAGACCATGGAGCTTCATCGTGTTCCTCCCCCTTCGCTTCCGGAACACCCCTGCCGGGCACCGGTCAAGACCGGTCGCAAAACGACGAAGCTGATCAAAAGGTTCCTGCGCCTCGCCCGGCCGCGAGAGCCTGTGCCGCGGCCAGCCGCCCGTGGTCGAGCCTGAGCACCCGGTCCATCCGCGCCGCAAGCTCGGGATTATGCGTCGCCACCAGCGCCGCCAGCCCCTCGCGCCGCACGAGTTCCATCATCACGCCGAACACCCGCTCCGACGTGTCGGGGTCGAGATTCCCCGTCGGCTCGTCGGCGAGCAGGAGCGCCGGCCGGTTGGCGAGCGCGCGCGCGAAGGCCACCCGCTGCTGCTCGCCCCCCGAAAGCTCCGCCGGCCGGTGGCCGAGCCTGTGCCCGAGCCCGACCGCCCCGAGCAGCGCCTCGGCCCGCGCATTCGCGTCTCTCCGGCTCCATCCCGCCGCCCGGAGCGGCATCGCGACATTCTCGCGCGCCGAGAATTCCGGGAGCAGATGGTGGAACTGGTAGATGAAACCGACCCGGTCGCGCCGCATCCGCGTCCGCTCGCGCTCGCCGAGGCCTTGCGTCCCCTTCCCCGCGATCGCCACCCGCCCCGCGCTCGGGCTGTCGAGCAGCCCGGCGATGTGGAGGAGCGTCGATTTTCCCGCCCCCGACGGCGCCACCAGCGCCACCGCCTCACCCGGCCGGAGCACGAGATCGACGCCGGCAAGCACCGTGATCTCGGCGTCGCTCCCCTGGTGATAGATCTTCTCGACCGCCTCGAGCCGCAGCACCTCACTCATAGCGCAGCGCCTCGACCGGGTTGAGCTTCGCCGCCCGCCGCGCCGGCGGGATCGTGATCAGGAACGACAGGCCAAGCGCCATCGCCACCACCGCGGCGATGTCCCCGGGCCGGAGCCGCGCCGGGATCTCGGTCAGATAGCGGATCTCCGGGTTCCAGACCGAGCCGCCGAAGATCCATTCGACCACGCCCTGGATCGCCTGGATGTTGAGCGCGAAGAGCACGCCCAGGACCACGCCGAGCACCGTCCCGGTGACGCCGATCAGCGCGCCGCAGAGGAAGAAGATCCGCATGATCGCGCCCTCGGTCAGCCCCATCGTCCGCAGGATGCCGATGTCGCGCCCCTTGTTCTTCACGAGCATCACGAGGCCGGAGATGATGTTGAGCGCCGCGATCAGCACCACGAGCGACAGGATGATGAACATCACCCGCCGCTCGACATCGAGCGCGGCGAGGAAGGCGCCCGAAGCGTCGCGCCAGGTCCAGACATACATCCCCTGCCCTGCGGCCTCCGCTACCGGAGGCGCGAGATCCTCGACCTCCCCGGGGTTCGCCACGAACACCTCGACCGCGTCGGCCGCCCCCTCGCGGTTGAAATATGCCTGCGCCGCTTCGAGGCCCATGTAGACCCGCACCCGGTCGATGTCGAAACGGCCGACCCGGAACACGTAGACGATCTCGTAATCGCTGATCCGCGGCTGGGTGCCGAAGGGCGTATCCATCCCCTCGGGCGAGATCAGGGTGAGCACGTCGCCGACCCCGACCCCGAGTTCGCGCGCGAGTTCGTAGCCGATCGCCACGCCTTCATCGAGACGGCCGAGCTCGCCCCAGCCTGCTTCCGGATCGGCGATGAGCGGCACCGATTGCAGGTCCCCGGTGCGGATGCCCGTCACCTCGACGCCGGCGTTGCGCCCCGGCGCCGAGGCCATCACCTGCCCGCGCACCACCGGCGCCGCCCGTTCGACGCCCGGGACGGTCGCGACCCGGCCGGCGAGGGCATCGTACTCGGTGATGAGCTGCGACACGCCGCCGAACGCGTCCTCGTAGGGCTGCGCCAGCACCTGGAGATGCGGATTGGCGCCGAGGATGCGGTCGGTGAATTCCTCGCGGAAACCGACCATCACCGCCTGCACGACGATCAGGGTGGCGACGCCGAGCATGACCCCCACGAGCGCATAGCCCGCGATCACCGAGATCCCGCCTTCCTTGCGCCGCGCCCGGAGATAGCGCCAGGCGATCGCCCATTCGAACGCCGCGAAGGGCCGCGTCCGCCTCGCGCCGGCTCCTTCTTCACGCGCCTCAGCCACGGAACTGTCCTGCTGCCGACATCCGCAAACGCCCCTTCCTGCCAGGAAACCCGGAGAGCAGTACCGGGGGTGCGGGGGCGCCGAGCGCCCTGTTGGCGCCGGCGTGTTCGCCGGCGCCAATCGGATCAGCCGGCCGCGCACCCGCGCGCATCTTGTGGCGCCAACGGGCGCCCGCCGTGGCTGCCATCCTCGCAACCGGCCGCATCAGCCCCCTCGGGCTCCAGCCACGCCCACCGCTTGTTTCCGGCCAACGGGCCGGGAACGAGCCAGCGACTCGGTCCGGGAACGGGGCCTCCGTCCGGGCAACCGCTCGCGCATCGGCTTGGCTCCCGCGCCCCTTAACACTCAGGTAGCTTTTATCCACGGTTGAAAATCAATCGCTTGAGGGGAGTTTCACGCGTGGGCGCCTGCTGCCCACGCCCGCGCTCAGACCCCGCCGTAGATCTGGGAAAGCCGCGCCACCGCCGCCGCAGCGCTCATCTCCTCGCTCTCGCCCGTCCGCCGCGAAGCAAGCTCCACGACCCCCTTGGCAAGGCCGCGCGGCCCGACCGTGATCCGCCACGACAACCCGATCAGGTCCATGGTCGCGAATTTCGCGCCTGCCCGCTCGTCCCGATCGTCGTAGAGCGGGTCGAGCCCGGCGCGGACCAGCGCGGCATAAAGGCTCTCGCAGGCCCCGTCCGCGCCGGCATCGCCCTGTTTGAGATTGACGAGGCCGACCCGGAACGGCGTCACCCCTTCCGGCCAGACGATCCCGCGCTCGTCATGGCTCGCCTCGATGATCGCGCCCGCGAGCCGCGACACCCCGATCCCGTGCGAACCCATATGGACGGGCACCCGCTCGCCGGCCTCGTTCACCACCACCGCCTTCATCGGCTCGGAATACTTGGTGCCGAAATAGAAGATCTGGCCGACCTCGATGCCGCGGCCCTCGCGCCGCCGCTCCGGGGCCACGTCCGCGAACACCGCCTCGTCATGGGTCTCGTCGGTGCGGGCGTAAGGCGCCGTCCATTCGTCAACGATCGCCTGCACGGCGTCGCGGTCGGCATAATCCACCTGCCGGCCGCCGAAGCTGAGATCGATGACCGCCGAATCGTAGAAGACCCCGCTCTCCCCGGTCTCCGCCAGCACCAGGAACTCGTGGGTATTGTCGCCGCCGATCGGCCCCGAGGCCGCCCGCATCGGGATCGCCTTCACCCCCATCCGCTCGTAGGTCCGCAGATAGCTCACCATATGCCGGTTGTAGGCGTGGAACGCGTCTTCCTGCGTGAGATCGAAATTGTAGCCGTCCTTCATCAGGAATTCGCGCCCGCGCATGACGCCGAACCGCGGCCGGATCTCGTCCCGGAACTTCCACTGGATCTGGTAGAGGGTGAGCGGCAGGTCGCGGTAGCTGCCGACGGCGCCCCGGAAGATGTCGGTGATCAGCTCCTCGTTGGTCGGCCCATAGAGCATGTCGCGCTCGTGCCGGT
>CAYMOD010000079.1:0-8167 GCA_964391945.1 uncultured Rhodobacterales bacterium
CTCGTAGCCGCGCTGGGCCTCGATCAGCCGGGTGATCTCGCGCACCGCATCGACGGACGAATTCTCGAGGTATCCCTGCCGGAACGTCCCGCGCCCGTCGAGTCCGGCATCGCCGATGTTGGCCATGCCGGAGGCCTCCGTCTCGCGGTAGAGGTTGGAGCCCACCGCCTCGAGCCCCTTCTCGTTCGAAAAAGTGGCGAGCTGGAACTGACCGAGGAGCTGCGCCTCGACCTCGCCGTCGAAATAGACCCAGACCTGGCCGTCGGCGTTGATGGTGACGTCGCGGGCATCCTCCGGGATCACGATCTCGGGCTGGACCGGGAAACCGTCCGACGTGACGATCAGCCCCTCGCCGTTCCGCTTCAGCGCGCCGTCGCGGGTCCAGGCGGGATCACCATTCGGCAGCACGATCTCGAGATAGCCGCGCCCCTCGATCGCGAGGTCGAGGGCACCGCCCGTCTCCGCCACCGTTCCCTGCCCGACCTGCATCGACACCGCGGTCGGCCTGACGCCGAGGCCGAGTTGCACGCCCGCCGGCAGCACCGCGCCGTCGGCGGCGTTGATCGTGCCGGGTCGCTGCACCTGTTGGTAATGGAGATCGGCGAACTCGGCGCGCCGGGCGTTGTAGGCGGTGGTGTTCATGTTGGCGAGATTGTGCGAGATCACCTCGACCCGCATCTGCTGCGCCGCCATTCCGGTCGCCGCGATGTTGAGTGCGCGCATGAGACTCTGCTCCGATATGGTTGATGTTACGCCCTGACCGCCAGCGTGCGGACCACGAGCCGGATGCGTTCGTCTTCCTGCTCGAGAAGTTTCTGCCCGGCCTCGTAGGCCCGCTGCACCGCGATCATCCGCGCCATTTCGGTCACGGCATCGACATTCGACTGTTCGAGGAAGCCTTGCACGACGGCGGCGCCTTCGGCCGGCAGCAGGTCGTCCTCGTAGCGAAAGAGCACACCGGTCTCGCGGAAGAGCCTGGTCGCATCCTCCGTCGTCACCACACCGATCAGCGCCGCTGGCTGGCCATCCACCGAAAGCGTGCCATCGGCAGCCACCGCGATCGCCTGCGCCTCGAACGGGATGTTGATCGGCCCGCCGCCCTCGTCGAGGAGGAGATGACCGTCCGGCGTCACGATGTCGCCCTCGCCGTTGCGGCTGAAGGCGCCGGCGCGGGTGAGCCGCTCGCCCGCAGGCGTCATTACCCGGAAGAACCCCTCGCCCTCGATCGCGAGATCGAGCACGCCGCCGGACTGGACCAGCACGCCCTGCGTCCCGTCCGTCCAGCGCCCACGGGCCTCGGCCATCGCGATCGAGCCGCCCTCGACCGGCAGCGCCCGCACGGTTTCGGCGAAGAGCACGCCCTCGCGCCGGAAGCCGGTGGTGGAGACGTTGGCGATGTTGTTCGCCACCGCCTGCATCTCCTTCAGGAGCCCCGACTGGCGGGTCAGCGCGACATAGCCTGCCAGGTCCATGAAACGTCTCCTCCTGAAGGATCAACCAGTTCCGCGGCGAGAGCCTTGCGGACCCGGAGTAAAGATTTGGTCAAGCGACCCGCGCCCGGATGGCCGCCTCAGTTCCCGATCACCATCGGGATGATCGCGTCCTGCCAGAACCGCACCAGGGCCTGGCCGGAAAAGCTCATCGTCGCCCAGAACACGACGAGGATCGCCGCGAGTTTCGGGACGAAGGTGAGCGTCATCTCCTGGATCGAGGTCAGCGCCTGGACGAGGCCGATGACGAGCCCCGCGACCAGCGCCACCGTGAGCACCGGGAGCGAAATCACCAGTGCCACCCAGAGCGCCTGACGCAGGATGTCGAGGAGGATCGCCTCGGTCATTTTCTGCGCTCAGACCGGCATGCGGAGAATTTCGTTGTAGGCCTCGACGACCTTGTCGCGCACCGCGACCGCCGTCTGCACGGCGAGTTCGGTCTCGGCCAGCGCCTGCACCACCGCCTGCGCATCGGCCCGGCCGGCAAGTCCCGCCGTCACCTGCACCTCGCCGGCGCGCATCGTCTCGAAGAAGTCGCCGGCAACGGTCGCGAAGGCCTCGCCGGCGTTTCGGGATGCGCCAGCGCTCGGCTGCGCGACGGCCAGCGCCTTGGCATAAGCCTGGCTGGCGAGGCTCGACTTGATCTCCATCGGGATTCTCCCCTCTCGGGCGGCAGGGGGCCGCCGGTCACTTGATCAGAAGGACATCGCGGCTCAGCGGCGCAGAAGCTCGAGGATCGAGCCTGCCATCTGGCGCGCCTGATCGAACATCCGCAGATTGGCCTCGTAGGATCGTCCGGCCTCGCGGGCGTCGGCGATCTCGATGACGAGGTTGACGTTCGAACTCTCGTAATAGCCGTCCGGCCCCGCCATCGGGTGGTTCCGGTCATGGACACGCTCGAGTTCTGCCGGGCTGAGCCGCGCCGGACCGGTCGCGACCGGGCGCGGATCGCCGAAGGTGCCCATCGTCTCCTCGAACGAGACGGTCTTGCGCCGGTAGCCCGGCGTGTCGGCATTGGCGATATTCTCGGTCGAGAGTCTGAGCCGGGCGGACTGCGCCTGCATGCCCGAAGCGGCGGCGTTCATCGCGGAGGTAAAATCGCTCATCACGCGCCCTCCCCTCAGCGGCCGATTCCGGAGCGCAGGATGTCGAGGGTCTTGCCGTAGACCCCGAGCGCGAGGTCATGCGTCTGCCGGGTCTTGGCGGCGCGCATCATCTGGTCCTCGAGGCTTACGCTGTTGCCGTTCGGGCTCTCGGCGCCGAATGCGGCCGCTTCGCGCGGTTCGAACCCGTTCGGGTCGGCGCCGAAGGCGATGTGCCCCGCCCGTGTCACCCGCGCCGCGAAGGGCCGGGCGTCGGCCTGAAGCGTGCTCGCGAAATCATCGAGATCGCGGGCGCGGTAGCCCGGCGTATCGGCATGCGCCACGTTCTCGGCGATGACCGCCTGGCGCGCCGAAGCATGGGCGGCAAGCCGGCTCGCAAGGCCGAGGACGGCGAGGTTCAGATCCATCAGGCATTCTCCCGAAGGTGGCTTGGCTTGAACGCGGGCTTAACCTTCCGGGTGTTGATAAACCGTAAGTATCAACCCGGACGGGAGTCGCCGGATGACCCTGCCTTTCTCCGCCCTCGAGGCCGAACTCGGCCGCATCGCCAACTATCGCCGTCACGGCCGGGTGGTCGCGCTGAGCGAAGCGTCGGTGGAGATTGTCGGCCTCACCCATCAGGCGCGAATCGGCGATGGCATCCGGTTCGAGACCGCGAGCGGCCCCGTTGCCGGCGAGATCGTCACTATTTCCGAAGAAACCACCCGCGCTATGACCTACACCCCGCCCGAGGGGATGGCGGTCGGCAACATTGCGGTGCTCGAGCCACGGCTCGGCGTGTATCCCGGCCGTCCCTGGATCGGTCGCATCATCGATGCCTTCGGCCGGCCGCTCGACGGCCGCCCGCTTGTCGCCGGAACGGCAACCGCACCGCTCCGCCGCCCGCCGCCGCCGCCCGCGACCCGCAAGGCGCTCGGCCCGCGCCTCGCCACCGGCCTCGCGGTCTTCGACACCGCGCTTCCCCTCGCCCGGGGGCAGCGCATCGGCATCTTTGCCGGCAGCGGCGTCGGCAAGTCCACGCTCCTCGCCGACCTCGCCCGCGGCGTCGAGGCCGACATCGTCGTGCTCGGCCTGATCGGCGAACGCGGGCGCGAGCTCCGCCATTTCGTCGAGGAGGTGCTCGGGCAGGAGGGGATGGCCCGGTCGGTGGTGATCGCCGCCACGTCCGACCAGTCCCCGCTCGTCAAGCGCCGCGCCGCGTGGATGGCGATGGCGGTCGCGGAGGTCTTCCGCGACGAGGGCGCCCACGTCCTCCTCCTCGTCGATTCGCTCACCCGTTTCGCCGAAGCTCACCGCGAGATCGCCCTGACCGCCGGCGAAGCGGCCTCGTTGCGCGCCTATCCGCCCTCGACCGCCAATCTCATCGCCAGCCTCTGCGAACGCGCCGGTCCCGGTATCCACGGCACGGGCGACATCACCGGCATCTTCTCGGTGCTGGTCGCGGGATCGGACATGGAGGAACCGGTGGCGGACATCACCCGCGGCGTGCTCGACGGCCACGTCATCCTCGACCGCGCCATCGCCGAGCGCGGCCGGTTTCCCGCGGTCGATGTCCGCCGCTCGGTCTCGCGCTCGCTCCCGGCCATCGCCAGCGCGGCGGAGAGCGCTCGCCTCACTACCATGCGCCGGATGCTCACCGCGTATGAGGATGCCGCCCTGATGATCCAGACCGGCCTCTATGTGACGGGCAGCGACCCTGCCATCGACCGGGCAATCCGCATCTGGCCGCAACTCGACGCCTTCTTCACGTTTCGCACGAATTCCGTCACGGAAAGCTTTGAAAAGCTTTCCGCTGCCCTGGATTCTCCAACCGGCTCAGATCCGTGACAGGAGGAGGTTGAAGAGGCCCGCCGATCCGCCGTTCGCGCCCTGCAGAAGCTGCAGCGCCGGCGAGGTGGCGACGTTGCCCCCGGTCATGCCCGCAATCTGCGCACGGGCGAGGAAGCGTTCGATCACTGTCTCGACATTCCCGGGCTTCGTGAAGAACGCCACCGACGAATCCCCGAAGGCCGCGCCCATCCGGTCGCGGATCATGTCGCGCTGGCGGTCGACGTCGATTCGCGCGAATTCCTGCGGCAGGCCGAGCGCGGTCTGGACCACCTCGCGCAGGGGTTTCGAGCCGAGGATGGTGAACCAGGCCGCGCCCTCGGATCCGCCCGCCGCCACCGCGCCGATCTCGCGGCGGAAGTTCATCGCGAGGCGCATGGAATTGTCGACCGCGCCTACCGCGCCCTCGAACTGCCGCATCCGGTACTGCGCGACGATCGCCTCGGCGAAACCCGCCTGCGCAATGTTCGGCCCGGCAGTATCGCCGAAGCCGAACGTCTTCGCGAGCTTCCCGAAGGCAGGATCGCTCAGCCGGTTCGCCATCGACTTCGGATCGAGCGGGTCGCTTTCGAGCACCTTGCGGATGAAGAACTTCTTGTCGATCTCGCCTTCGAGCCCGAAGGCGCCGAGCGCGACCTTGAGGAGCCGCCGGTCCCTGACCAGATCCTCGGCGCTCGTCATCCTGCCGATGTTCTCGGTGAAATGGGCGGTTTCGCGCGCAAGCGTCGCGCTCCGGTCGAAGGCGGCGCGCTGCATCTCGCCGGTGCGCTCGAGGAAGCGCCAGCCGGCGAGGCCACCCATCGGGATCGTCGGCGTGAAGCTCATGCCGCCATCCTCATGCCCCTCATCCTCATGCCGTCGTCGCCGCGAGCAGCCGTGCCTCCCGCGGCATGAGGGCCCGGAGTGCCCGCATCGCATGATAGACCCGGCCCTCGATCACGCTCGCCGTCGCTTCGCTCAGGTAGACGCGGCTGTCATCGTCGCGGAATACCTGGGAGAGTTGCTCGATCCCGCGGAGAAGCTGCCGGCGCCCCTCCTCTGCGTCAGCCTCGCCCGCCAGCACCAGTTGTGCGATGTAGGCGACGCGCTTGACCGGAGTATCCACCTCGTCGGGATGGATCGCATCGCGCAGCCGCAGGACCTTGGCGTCGGGCGTGACGATCTGGAGCCGCGTGCGCCGGTCGCCGTTCTCCATGACGACGCCGTTGATCATCACCCGCTCGCGCGGCCCGAGCTTCAGGACAAGGCTCATGCCGCAGCCTCCACCTGCCCGCGCAGCCCCTTCATGATCGCGGTGTTGATGTCGATCAGCGCGGCGATCGAAGCCCGCCGGGCCAGCACCTCCATCGTGTGGCGCCGTACGAATTCGGCGATCCCGAGGATCTGGGCGCGGAGCGGCACGGGCAACCGGTTCCCATCGAGCAGGAGATCATCAGCGAGCGCCGACCACAGCCGCTGGTTGTCGGTGACTGCCTTCGCGACGGCGGGGAACTGCGACCGGTCGCTCTCGTCGAGCGCGGTGAGTGCCGCCGTCACCCTGGCGAAAATTCCGTATTCGCCGCTCCGATCGGTCCGGATCGGCGCAGCGGCCCGAGCGTAGCCGTTTCTGGCCTGGAGCGTCATGCACATCCTCCTTCCCCCGCCTGCGGCGACGAGGGGTCAATCGCTTTTGACAGCGGGAGAGGCAGGGCAGCATCGCGCCGCCCCGCCCGGCCTCCTTAACGGAAGAGCGAGAGCACGCTCTGCGGCGCCTGGTTGGCGATCGAGAGCGCCTGGACGCCGAGCTGCTGCTGCACCTGCAGCGCCTGGAGCCGCGCCGAAGCCTCCTCCATGTCGGCATCGACCAGTGCACCAACGCCGGTCTTGAGCGCGTCCGCCTGCTTCCGGAGGAAGTCGTTCTGCGCATCGATCCGCGTCTGCGCCGCACCGAAATCGGCCGCCGCCGCGATGGCGGTGTCGAGGAGCGTGTCGACGTCATCCGGCGCCGAGGCCGAGGTGATCGCCGCGGCAAGACCGCTCAGCCCGACGGAAGCAACCGTCATCGTCTCAAGCGCGAGCGTGCCGGCGGCGTCGCGCTGGATGGCCACGGTCACCGTCGCGTCGGCGCCTGCCGCCGCGACCAGGTTGATGCCGTTATATTGCGCGGAGTCGGCAATCGACGTGATCGTGTCGGAGAGCGCCGTGATATCGGCGTCGAGCTTGGCCGTGTCGGCGCCGGGCTCCTGCGCCTGGACGACCTTCTCCTGGATGAGCTTCAGGTTCTCGACGATCTGTTCGGTGGCATCCCGTGCCACACCGACCAGGGCGGAGGCCGAGGTCAGCGAATCGGAGAGTTTGCCGAAGGAGGCGACATCCGAACGCATCGTCGACGCGATCGCCCAGCTCGAGGAGTTGTCCTTGGCGTTGGCCACCTTCATGCCGGTCGCGATCTGGCTCTGGACCTCGGCGAGGCCCCGGTTGGTGCTCTTCAGCGTCTGGAGGGCGACCATCGCGGAGGTGTTGGTGAGAATCGAAGACATCTTCGTTCCTTTCAGGCGGCGATGCGTTCGGCATCGCAAGGGTGATGAGAGGCCCCGCATGCGCGAAGGCCGTCGATCGCCGTTCTGACTGTGCGGTTCTTCCCCACCGCGCCGGCTCGAGGGCCGCGTGGAGAGAACATTCGGCCAACGCCCCTAAGAGGGTCCTAACGCCCCCGGATATCGTCACTAACGGAACCTTGCTGCCCGGCATGGCCACCCGGCCTCTCGGGGCGCGCGGTGACCGGCCTCGTCATGCCCTTGGACTTCGGCGTCTTCATCGCCGCCAGGCACATCAGCCCGCGTGCTCGTCAACACTCAGACAGATTTCAGGCATGGTTCAGGATCAAGTACTTGAATGGGATTTCACGCATGGGCGTCTTTCGTCCATACCCCCCCTTCTCACCCATGAAAATGCCGGAGGGCAGCGCGGCCTCAGCTTCGCTTCTTCCGGCCGTAGAGCTCGAACCTGTGATACACGATCTCGTAGCCGAGCTGCGCCGCGATTTCTTCCTGAAGCGCCTCGATCCGCGCGTTCGCGAACTCGATCACCTCGCCGGTGTCGAGGTCGATCAGGTGGTCGTGATGTTCGGTCTGCGCCTGTTCGAATCGCGCTGGACCGTCCCCGAAAGCGTGACGCTGCACGGCTCCGGACTCTTCCAGCACCTTCACCGTGCGATAGACGGTCGCGAGCGACACGCCCGCCTCGCGTGCCGCCCGGTCGGCAAAGATCGCATGAGCATCCGGATGTCCGTTCTGCCGGTGCAGGATCTCGAGAATCACGCGGCGGGGCCGCGTTACCCGCAGCCCCGCCCGACGCAACATGCCGTCGAAATCCGGTTGTTCCCGCCCGCCGCTCATATCACGAAGATCAGGTGGCGCGGCTCCGATTGCAACCAATCGGAACCGCCCTCGCCGTTACTGGAGACGCTGGAGCAGCGCATCGATCGACGCCTTGGCGTCGCCGTAGAACATCCGGCTGTTCTCGCGGAAGAAAAGCGGGTTCTCGATCCCCGAATAGCCGGTGCCCTGGCCGCGCTTGGAGATGAAGACCTGCTTCGCCTTCCAGACCTCGAGGACCGGCATGCCGGCGATCGGCGAGTTCGGATCGTCCTGCGCCGCCGGATTGACGATGTCGTTCGAGCCGATGACGATCGCGACATCCGTCGAGGGGAAGTCGTCGTTGATCTCGTCCATTTCGAGGACGATGTCGTAGGGCACCTTCGCCTCG
>CAYMOD010000080.1:0-8150 GCA_964391945.1 uncultured Rhodobacterales bacterium
CCCGAGGGCGTCTTCCTCTCGAACGGGCCGGGCGATCCGGCGGCAACCGGAACCTACGCCGTGCCGGCAATCCAGGGCGTGCTCGAGCGGGATATCCCGGTCTTCGGCATCTGCCTCGGGCACCAGATCCTTGCCCGCGCGCTTGGCGCGCGTACGATCAAGATGAACCACGGTCACCATGGCGCGAACCATCCGGTCAAGGAACTCGCCACGGGGCGTGTGCAGATCACCTCGATGAATCATGGTTTCACCGTTGACAGCCAGAGCCTGCCCAAAGGCATCGAGGAGACTCATATATCCCTCTTCGACGGTTCGAACTGTGGCATCATGATGACCGATCGGTCGGTCTTTTCGGTGCAGTATCATCCCGAGGCGAGCCCTGGGGCGCAGGACAGCTTCTATCTGTTCAATCGCTTTGTCGAGGCAATGGGCGGCCGGAAGGGCTGAACGCAGCCGCAGGCACGGAGTTAAGCGCCTGTCAATGCCTGATCATGAATATCCCCGCAAACGCGAGGGATATTCGATATGGCGGCACCTGCTCCTTTCCGATCTGCTGTTGGTGGCGCAAGAAAGCCGGCACCGGAGACATCTTCCCGGCGGAAGATCGGCGAGTCGCTCATTGCAACGGGCGCCGTTACACAATCCTCGCTCGACAAGGCGCTCGCCCAGCAGAAGAAGATGGAGGCACCACTCGGGCGCATCCTCCTGTCTGAGGAGGCGGTGACGCCAGATGAACTCGTCATGGCCCTTGCCGCTCAGGCCGACCTTCCCCTTGTCGATCTTGTGACCAACCCGCCCGAGCCGGAGCTTCTCGCCGGTCTCGATCCCTATCGCTGCCTTGAACTCGAGGCGGTGCCTTGGCGTGAGTGGGACGGAACACGCATCGTCGCGATCAGCCGTCCGAATCTCGCCGAGGCAATGGTGCAGGCCCTTCGCGGCGACGCCGAGCGAACCACCCCTGTCATTGCAAAGGGCGAGGATATCCGGCGGGTCATAACGTCACATTTTTCGGAAGAGCTTCGCGACCGCGCCCGGCTGCGCTGTCCGCCCGCCTACAGCTGCCGTGGGCTTGTCCGTCCGGACAACCGGAGGCTGGCCTTCATGGTTGCAGCTTTCCTCGCCGGCATCACGGTCACAGCGCCGCTTGCGGTCGTCGGCATGATCATGGCCTGGGTCGTCATCATGAACAGCGCGACGAGCGCGCTCCGCCTCTTCGCCCTCTTCGCACGGCTGAAGCGGGGGCCGCGTCCCGTCGCACCGGAACTCCCCCAACTCGCGGACTTCATGCGCCTGCCGACAGTTTCGCTGCTCGTGCCGTTGAAGGGCGAGGCCGCGGTGGCGGGCGAACTGATCCGGTCGCTCAAGAAACTCGACTACCCGAAGGCGCTCCTCGACATAAAGATCATCCTCGAGGAGGAGGACCTGCTGACGCGCGTGGCACTCGATCATGCATCGCTGCCAGGCTGGTTCGAGATCATCACTGTTCCGAAGGACAGCACGCTCCAGACCAAGCCGCGCGCGATGAATTTTGCGCTACCCTACTGTCGGGGCTCGATCATCGGCATCTACGATGCTGAGGATCGGCCTGATCCCAACCAGATCCGCGCCGTGGTTCGCGCCCTTTCCGAAGCGCCGCCGGCGGTTGCCTGCGTTCAGGGATATCTCGACTTCTACAATCCCGACCAGAACTGGCTCGCGCGGTGTTTCACCATCGAGTACGCAATCTGGTTCCGCGTAGTGCTCCATGGCGTTCAGCGGCTCGGCATCCCGATTCCTCTCGGGGGCACCACCGTCTTCTTTCGCCGGCGCGCGCTCGAGGAGGTCGGTGGCTGGGATGCTCATAATGTCACCGAGGACGCCGATCTCGGGATGCGGCTCGCCCGTTTCGGCTATCGGTGCGAGATGATCCGGTCAGTGACGCTCGAAGAGGCGAACTGCCGTCCCTGGCGGTGGATCGGCCAGCGCTCGCGCTGGCTGAAGGGGTACGCGATCACCTGGACCACCCATATGCGCACGCCCCGCGCGCTCCTCCGCGACCTCGGCTGGCGCGGCTTTCTCGGCTTCCAGATCCTGTTTCTCGGCGGCATGACCTCCTATCTGGCGGTGCCGCTCTTCTGGGCCGTCTGGATCGCGGCGCTCTTCGGGTTCGAGATCTGGGGGAGCCTGCCGGTGCTGCTGTTCTGGCCGTTTGCCATCTCGATGCTGATCGGACAAGCGATCATGATCACGGTCGCCGCCGTCGCGCTCCGGGACAGTGGCCGCACGCGGATGCTGCCCTGGCTCTTCACCCTGCCGGTCTACTGGCCGCTCGGCGCGCTCGCGGCCTATCGAGCGGTGGCGGAGTTCTTCACGCGCCCGTTCCACTGGACAAAGACCGAGCACGGGCTCGCGGAGGAAAGCACCTGACGCACCCGCGAGGCGGCGACCCGCGTCACAAGGTCAGATTTCCTCTTTCCGGGAGCGGCGCGCGGCGGCAGTAACTGCGTCGAGACCCGCGCGCAGCATCTCCGCCTCTGCCTCGCCGAGGATGGTTGTCACCCTCATGTGCGCCTTCGTCCAGCAGGGCAGCGCGGCGACAAGCAGCGCCTCGCCCTCCCGCGTCAGGCGGACGACGCGTACGCGCCGATCGCTCTCGTGCCGCCCGATCGTGAGCATACCGTCTTTCTCAAGCGGACGCAGGTTTCGCGAGAGCGTCGTCAGGTCGAGTGCCAGTACGTCGGAGAGCCGGCTCATGGTCTGGCCGTTCTCCCCGCCCATCGCGATGGCGTTCATCAGCGTGAGCTGCGTCGCGCCGAGTCCGAGCGGACGCAGCGCCTCCTCATAAAGGCGGGTAATCGTCCGGGCGGCACGGCGGACGCGAAAACAGAGACAGTCGGCGGTCATCCGCCGGGCAGCGTCATGGTGATTCATGAATTTACTTGTATATGCAAGTTTCTTCCGGCACAAATCAAAAGCGTCGACTCGACGTACGACGGAGGGAGGCAAGCGATGGAAAAGTACGTGCAGGGCTTCGTCTGCGCGGTACCAACCGAGAACCGCGAGGCATTCCGGAAACATGCAGCGATGGCTGCGCCGATCTTCCGGGAGCATGGCGCGCTCCAGGTGGTGGAGTGCTGGGGCGACGAGGTGCCGGATGGGGAGGACACGTCCTTCCCGATGGCGGTGAAGAAGCGCGAGGACGAGACCGTGGTGTTCTCGTGGATCGTCTGGCCGTCGAAGGCGGTCCAGGACGAGGGAATGCGCAAGGTCATGGAGGATCCCCGCCTCAACATGGAGAACAACCCGATGCCGTTCGACGGCAAGCGGATGATCTGGGGGAGCTTTGTCCCGATCGTGGAAGCCTGAAGGGAGGAGAGGTCATGCCCGAGGACAGGTCACCGACCATTGAGCGGCCCGCCTGCGACGTGGCGCGGGGCGTCATTCCCTATCTCGGCCTCGCGGGCCGGGCTGCCGAGGCGGCGGATTTCTACATCCGCGCCTTTGGAGGGCGCGATCTCGGCAGGGTTCCCGACGAGGAGCGGCCCGGCCGGCTCATGCACGCGCAGATCGAGATCAACGGCGGCATGCTCATGCTCACCGATTGCCAGGCCGACTGGGAGGAGGCCGGGCTGCCGCGGGGATTTCACCTCCAGATCGTCACTGCCGAAGCGGGTCCGTGGTGGGAGCAGGCGCTTGCCGAAGGCTGCACGGTCAAGGTTCCGCTTGAACAGCAATTCTGGGGCGACCGCTGGGGGATGATCGAGGATCCGTTCGGGATCCTCTGGGCGGTCAACGAGCCCGCTTCCGGCAACTGACACGGGTGGGATGCGCCCGGGCTCCGGCGGCTCGGGCGTTTTACCGCAAATCCCCATCAGGCATCTGGATTTGATGATCATGACCAACCACCCAGTCGTATCCCGCAAGGATTGGCTTGTTGCGCGCAAGCGTCATCTTGAGCATGAAAAGGAAATACCCGCATGCGCGACTGACTATCCGGAAGAGCGCCGGACGCTGCCTTGGGTCAGGATCGAGAGAACCTACGCCTTTGACAGGATGATGACGGGACCGTCTATCACACCTATTCAAGCTATGCGCCCGGAAATGGAGAGGAATGACTGTCTACATGTATCTGGACGTCACTCCCACGGGCCGCAACGAGACGACCATCATGGACTGGATACGCCGGCACGACGAATATCCTCCTGTCCGATTCAGGACGATGGCTTGAGGCCGCAGAATGCGGATTCACGTGTGATCAACACCGGGAGTGAGCATCGACGCAAGCGCGACAGGCCGTGCTTGCACGGCCTGTCGCGCTTGGAATCAGGTGTTGATCACGTCCTTGAGCTGCTTCGCGATAGTCACCTTCGCCACGCGGTCGGCGGGCTTCTGCATCTGCTCGCCGGTGGCGGGGTTGCGCACCATGCGCTCCGGCCGGTCCCGGCAGGCGAACTTGCCAAGCCCGGGCAGCGTGACTTGACCGCCAGAGGCGACCTCCTCCGTCACGATCCGGGTCAGCGCCTCAAGGGCGCGGTTGGCGCTCGCCTTGTCCAGCTCGGCCTGCTCGGCGAGGGCGGCGACAAGTTGTGTCTTCGTCATCGGCTTCCTGGTCATCGGGCGGTTCTCCCCTCGTAGGCTCTCGTTATCTAGCGTTGAAATTCGGACAACGCGTGATTCTTAAAGTGCCCCATGACGGGAAAGACAATTGGCCGCAGGGTTCGAGGCCCTTGTTTTCTTGACCTGGGAACAATCCACGGCAGAGTGTTGCTCAAAAGGTTCGACTTTTGCCCGCAAAAGTCACAGAAACGCTGTCTCGTCGAAGCTGCGAAGCTTGCGCGAGTGGAGCCGCTCCAGCGGCATGTTCCGCAGTGCCTCCATAGCTCGTATCCCGATCAAGAGATGCTGCGAGACCTGTCTCTTGTAGAACGCAGTGGCCATTCCCGGAAGCTTCAGTTCGCCATGCAGCGGCTTGTCGCTGACACAGAGAAGCGTGCCGTAGGGCACGCGGAAGCGGAAGCCGTTCGCCGCGATCGTCGCACTCTCCATATCGAGCGCGATCGCGCGTGCCTGCGAAAGCCGCGCCACCGGCCGTGACTGGTCGCTGAGTTCCCAGTTGCGGTTGTCGATCGTCGCGACCGTTCCAGTGCGCATGATCTTCTTGAGCTCGTAGCCCGACAGTCCGGTCACTTCCGCCACCGCGTTCTCGAGAGCCACCTGCACTTCGGCGAGCGCCGGGATCGGCACCCAGATCGGCAGATCATCATCGAGCACGTGGTCCTCGCGCATGTAGGCATGCGCCAGCACGTAGTCGCCCAGCGATTGCGAGTTCCGCAGACCCGCACAATGCCCGAGCATCAACCAGACATGCGGCCGGAGCACCGCGACATGGTCGGTGATCGTCTTCGCGTTCGATGGACCGATGCCGATGTTGACGAGCGTGATCCCCGAGTGGTCGCGCCGGGTCAGATGATAGGCCGGCATCTGCGGCACTTTTGCCGACGCTACCTGCCGCCTACCCTCGTGTGTGGTGACGATGCCGCCCGGCTCGACCAGGCTCTCGTAATCACGGCCAGGGTCCGCGAGCGCTTCCCGGGCAAATTCGACGAACTCGTCCACATAGAACTGATAGTTGGTGAAGAGGACGTGGTTCTGGAAATCCTCCGCCTGCGTCGCGGTGTAGTGCGAAAGTCGGAGGAGCGAATAATCGACCCGTTGCGCCGTAAAGGGCGCAAGCGGCCGCGTGCCGTCCAGCGCCGGCACCGCCACGCCGTTGACGATGTGATCGTCGGTGATCGAGAGATCGGGCACATCGAAGAGGTCGCGCAGGGGCCGGGCCAGCGCGTCTTCTATCGAGCCCTCGACATGAGCGTCGGAACCCATGGCGAAATGCAGCGGGATCGGCGTGTCGCTGGTGCCGATGACGACTGGCACCCGGTGGTTCTCGATCAGGAGGCTGATCTGCTGGACGAGATAGTTGGCGAAGTGGTCGGGACGGGTGATGTTCGTCGCGTAACGGCCAGGCTCGCTGACATGGCCGAAGGAGAGGCGGGAATCGACGGTGGCGAAACTCGCTGTCGTGAACGATAATTCGGGATAGAAGGCACGGTAGCGGCGCAGCTCTCCCTTGCCTGCCATCACCTCGGCGAAACGGTTCTGGAGGAAGTCGCAGGCCTCATGATAGCGGCGCTGGAGCTCGGCCACCGCTTCTCCGGGGTCGGTGAAGACTTTCGGTGCGCGCGGCCTTGGCGTCTCGAGATCGAGTTCCGAGAGCGGGGAGCGGGGCCGGATCATGGCGACAGGAAGAGTTCGGTCCGCTCGAACCGGTCGACGTCGATCAGCCCGAGGTCGGAGATGCGCAAGGAGGGGATCACCACGAGGGCGAGGAGCGAGTGCTGCATGAAGGCGTTGTTGAGCCGGCAGCCGCAGTCTTCCATGGCAGCAACCATGGCCGCGACGTCGCTTGCCACCTCCTCGGCGGGCGCGTCCGACATCAGCCCCGCGATCGGCAGGCGGACGAGGGCGATCTCCCTGCCCTGCTTCCAGACAGTAACGCCGCCGCCGACTTCCGCGAGCCGGTTTGCCGCCGCCGCCATGTCGGGTTTCGAGGTGCCGACCACGATCATGTGATGGCTGTCGTGCGCCACGGTCGAGGCGACGGCGCAATCGGAATCGTAGCCGAAGCCCGACACGAACCCGTTCACGACGCCGCCAGTCGCACGATGCCGCTCGATGAGCGCGATCTGGGCGACGTCCGCCTCGCGGTCCACCGCGACGATGCCGCCCGCGACCGCGAGGTCGGCCTCGAGCGCACGGGTAGGCGCCTGATTCTCGATGACGCCAATCACCCGGGCGCGGGCGGTGGCCGCCCCCTCTGGCGTGTGGATATCGAAATCCTCGGCGACCAGGCTGCGGCCGAGCCTGACGGTGCACCGCGCCCGTTTGGGCCAGGTGAAGGCCGGGAGCGGCGCGAGGCCGCGGCCGCCCTCGGCCACGATCGCGCCCCGCGCGATCACCGTCTCGATCGGCAGGCTGCGCAGGTCGGAGGTGAGCACGACATCGGCGCGCCGTCCCGGCGCGATCGAGCCGATCTCGCGTTCGAGTCCGAAATGGGTCGCGGTGTTGATCGTCGCCATCTGGATCGCGACGAGCGGATCGAGGCCGCATTCGATCGCATGGCGGACGACGCGGTTCATGTGACCGTCATGAACGAGCGTACCGGAATGGCTGTCGTCGGTGCAGAGGAGGAAGTTCCGCGGATCGAGCCCCTTTTCGGTGACGGCGGTGATCTGGGCAGCGACATCGTACCAGGCGCTGCCGAGGCGGAGCATCGCGCGCATGCCCTGGCGCACGCGCATGATCGCGTCTTCCTCGCGCGTGCCCTCGTGATCGTCGGCGGGGCCGGCGGCCGCGTAGGCGTGGAAGGGTCCGAGGTCGGGCGAGGCATAATGGCCGCCGACCGTCTTGCCCGCGGCCTGGGTGGCGGCGATCTCGGCCAGCATCTTCGGGTCGCCGGCGATCACGCCGGGATAGTTCATCATCTCGCCAAGGCCGATGATCCCCGGCCAGCTCATCGCCTCCGCGACATCGGCCGGCCCGATCTCGGCCCCCGGTGTCTCGAGGCCGGGCGCCGAGGGGCAGCACGAGGGCATCTGCACAAAGACGTTGATCGGCTGGACCGCCGCCTCGTCGTGCATGAGCCGCACGCCCTCGAGGCCGAGGACGTTCGCCACCTCGTGCGGGTCGATGAACATGGTGGTGGTGCCGTGGGGCAGGACGGCGCGGACGAACTGGCTGACCGTGAGCATGCCACTCTCGACATGCATATGGGCGTCGCAGAGGCCGGGAAGGGCGAAGCGGCCTTCCGCCTCGATCACTCGCGTCTCCGGCCCGATCATCGCTGTGGCGTCGGGACCGCAATAGGCAAAGCGGCCGCATCTGATCGCGAGGTCGGTGCCGTCGATCACCTCGCGCGAATGCACGTTCACCCAAGCGGCGTCACGGATCACGAGATCGGCCGGTGCGCGGCCGGCCGCGACGGCGATGAGATCAGCCGCGACTTCGGGCCAGGAAGGAACGTCGGAACGGGTCATGGGACCAGTTCACACGAGGCGCGGCAGGCCGGCAAGGGGCATTCCGGACCGGGATGGAAGTGCGCAAGGCATTACCACAAT